>JACPAM010000255.1:0-5729 GCA_016180805.1 Deltaproteobacteria bacterium
GCACTAACGGTGCACCATCTCGGCAACCGCTTCGACGTGATAGCTGTGGGGGAAAAGATCGAAGGGCCGCACCCGCACGAGCTTGTAGCCGTGGCGCTCAAGCGCGCCAAGGTCGCGCGCGAGAGTCGGCGGCTCGCAGGAGACGTAGAGGATCTTTTCGACTCCTAAGGCGGCGAGGTCTTCTTCCAGCCCCTTAGCGCCGGCTCGGGGCGGGTTGAGAATAGCTGTGGAAAATTTCTCACCCCCTTGGCGTAATGTCTTTACCGCGTTAGCTGCGGGCGAACAGACCCAGCGGATGTTCTCCACGCCATGGCGTTGGCCGTTGGCTCTGCCGTTTTCGATTGACTGCGGGTTTCCCTCCACGGCGACGACTTCGTGGACGCGCCTGGCGATCGGCAATGTGAAGTTGCCGGCCCCGCAGTAAAGCTCCAGGACGCGGTCGTGGCTCGCAAACTCTCCCCACTCGACAACTTGCCGCGCAAGCTCTAGATTTCCCGCGCGATTGACTTGACTGAAAAGCTCAGCGTCGATCTCCAGGACCAGACCATCCGCCACATGGATACAAACCTTTCCCTCCCCCCAGACGCGGCGCCAGCGGCGGCCGGAGAGAACGAGCCCCTGGATCTCAGGGTGGGCGTCAAGAAAGCGAGAGCTTACGGCTTCGTCGCCACGGGCGAGTCTGCCTTCGGCCTTTCCCGCAAAGACGATCTGGCCCGCTGCATCACCTACGATCAGCTCGATCTGTTGAATGGGGGTTTTGAGTTCCTTGAGCCATTCCCGCGCGCGGCGCAGATGGGCGTTTGCGTGCGCGTCGGCGATCAGGCAGGACTCGATCTCGATCAGTTCATGGGAGAAGGGGCGATAGTAGCCGAGTCTTCCGCGTCCGTCAGCGTGTAGCCGCACCCGCCGCCGGTAGTGGTATTCCTGCGTCGACGGGAGTATGGGGAGGAGCTCAAAGCCGCTCAATTTTCCGATTCGACCGAGCGCGTCTTCGACGCTCTTCTGTTTTGCGGCGAGCTGGACGCCGTAGCGCGCCGCCTGCCAGGGACATCCGCCGCAGGCGTCGAAATACGGGCAGGGTGGCTGTTGACGCGCCGGGGAAGGGGTGAGGAGGGCGACGATCTCTCCGATCGCGTAATTACGTTTCACCGTTAGGATGCGCGCTTCTACTTCGTCGCCTGGAACGCATCGGGGGATCAGGACGACCTGTCCCTGCTCGCGTGCAACTCCGTAAGGCCCGTAGGCGAGCGATTCGATTTTGGTGCGAATCGTTCTTTTTTCGGTTGTCTCCCTGTCCTCCATTGCTATACCCGTGGTATAAAAACTGTGGGGTTACGTGGCCGGACTATTCTAGACGATCGGCGCGCAGAGCGAAACTGTTGCACCGTCGTAAGGGTGGTTCTTATGGAGAACGATCTCGATCCCCGGTTTCTCAAAGGCGTCGATGAGTTCAACCATGGCCTTTACTTTGAGTGCCATGAGACCCTGGAGGAGATCTGGCTGGAAGAGCGCGGCGAGGACCGGGAGTTTTATCAGGGCATCATTCAAATCGCCGCCGGATACTTCAAGTGGGAGCAGGGTGTTATGCGCGGGGCGATCAAACTCTGGCGGACGGGTCTCGCCAAGGTCGAGGTTTATCCTGCCGATCACCTGGGAATCGAGCTGGCTCGGTTCGTCGACGGGGTGAGGAAAAACTTGGCGGAGATCGAAGCGGCCTACCGAGCAGGAGGCGATTCGCCGCCGCTCAAGGTCCCGGTCCTCAGGCTGGCCCATGGAGCTAGATCGGGATGATCCGGGCGATCGATCTCCATAAGATTTATCGGCAGGGGAAGAGTGAGATCGCTGCGCTGGCCGGCGTATCGCTTGATATCCACACGGGCGAATTCGTCGTCATCATGGGCCCAAGCGGATCGGGAAAAAGCACGCTCCTTCACTTGATCGGAGGGTTGGATCGCCCGACGCGCGGGGAGGTGTTGATCGATGGCCGGATCATCTCCCAGATGTCGGACAATGAGGTGACGCTGCTCCGGCGGCGCCAGATCGGTTTCGTGTTTCAATTCTTCAACCTCCTTCCCACCCTGACGGCGGTCGAGAATGTCATGCTCCCCCTGATTCTGGACGGCCGGGCGACGGCCGCAGCGAGAACGCAGGCCGAGGGGCTGTTGGAGCGGGTCGGACTCGCGGCGCGCAGCGATCATCTCCCGGAAGAGCTTTCCGGCGGCGAGATCCAGCGCATCGCCATCGCCCGGGGTCTGGCCTTCAATCCCCCGATCCTGCTTGCCGATGAGCCCACGGGCAATCTCGACTCCAAAACCGGGGAGGAGATCCTCAAGCTCATGCGCCGGATCAATCGCGAGGCGGGGTGCACGGTGGTTATGGTAACCCACAACCGCGAAGCCGCCGAGTACGGCGACCGCATTATCCATCTCCGGGACGGCGCCGTCGAAGAGGAAAGATAGTGCTCCGGTTGCTCCGTTTTCTCACTTTGCGTCACTGCCAGCGCCACAGGCTGCGCACCTCGCTCACCTTTTTCGGCATCGTGCTCGGCGTGGCGGTGATCGTGGCCATCGCGATCGTAAACCGCAGCCTGATCGGCTCGTTCGAGCGCACCATCGGTGTGCTGGCGGGCAAGGCGGTGCTCCAAGTGACCAATGCCGAGAGCGGCGTTAAGGAATCCCTCTTCCCGGTGATCCGGGATACGGAAGGCGTTAAGGATGCAGTGGCCGTGGTGGAAGGCTTTGTGCCCGTGGTCGGCCTGCAGGGGGAGCGGCTCTTCGTTTACGGCATCGATTTTCTCAGCGACTTTACCATCCGGGAGCATGAATTCGTCGGGGCGCCCTTCGACTTGGAGCGGGCGCTGGATTTCATCGCCCGGCCCGACTCGATCGCCTTGACGGAGTCCTTCGCCGGGCGTCACGGCTTCTCCCCGGGCTCCGAGATCGTCCTGGCCACAAGCGAAGGAGCGCGAACTTATACGGTGCGCGCCCTGTTGCGCGAGCAGGGGACGGCGAGGGTCTTCGGCGGAAATTTTGCCTTGATGGATTTGCCGGTGGCGCAGATCGCCTTCGGCAAGGAGAGGAAGCTCGACAGCATCGACCTTACCCTTCAAGAAGGCGAAAGCGTCGAAAGCATAAAGCGGAGGCTTGCTGCGCGGCTCGGCGGAGCGGCTCGAGTGGAGCGGCCCCAGGAGCGGGGAGAGCAGATCGAGCTTCTCTTGAGCTCGTTTCGGATCGGGCTTTTCTTCGTGAGCCTGATCGCCCTGTTCGTCGGCTTCTTTCTGATTTACAACACGGTCTCTGTCTCCGTCGTCCAGCGCAAGCGCGAGATTGGCACGCTGCGCTGCCTCGGCATCCGGCGGCGCGAGATTCTTCTGCTGTTCGTTCTGGAAGCTCTGGCCATCGCGCTGCCGGGGTCGCTCGTTGGGATTGTCGCCGGCATCGCCCTGGCCGAGGGTGCGCTCCTCTTCGTGGGAGAGACGGTCCGTAATCTCTTTCTCTGGCTCGATCTGGCCAGGAGCCCGCTTACCGCGCGGGAATTTTGGACCGCTCTCGGAAGCGGCCTGGGGGTGTCGGTCGTGGCCGCGTTGCATCCCGCCTGGGAAGCTACTCAGGTGAGCGCTGAGGAAGGGATTCGCCAGGCCGCCTGGAGCCCTCGGTTTGCCGGCCTCTATTCGCGCGCCTCCATCGCTGGCGTCGCCCTTTTGATCGCCTCACCGTTCTTGATCTTTTTCCCTCCCGCAGCACTCGGCCCCGTGGGTAGCTTCAGTCTGGGAGTGGTGGCGATGCTGCTCTTCTTGCTCGGCCTTTCGTTTCTATCGCCGCTCGTCATTCTCTATTGCGCGAGGGCTTTGCGGTGGAGCTTGGCTTATGTGCCATGGCTGGAGGGGCGGATCGCCTCCGATAGCTTGCGCCGTAGCCCGGTGCGTTCGGGTATCACCGTGGCCACACTCATGATCAGCCTGTCGGCGATCTTTACGGTCGCAACCTTTGTGCACAGCGTGCGTGGGTCGCTGCTTACCTGGATCGATCAGATGGTGACGGCGGATCTGGTCGTGCATTCGTCGGCACGAACGGCCGGGCCCAAGAACGTCCCGTTGAAAGAGGACCTCGCGGGTCACTTTCGGCGCCTACCGGGAGTCGAGCTTGTCGATCTTTACCGTCTCATCCGCTCGACCTACCGGGGAAAACCCATTGTGATCGAGTCCTTTTCGGCCCAGGTATCGGAGAAGGTTCGAAAGCTTCCCGTGATCGGGGGAGATCCGAAGGCGGCGCTGGCGAGGATGGCGGCAGGAGAAGGAGTGATCGTGAGCGAGAGCTTCCAGAGCAAGTTTGGCAAGGGGCAAGGAGACGTTATCCAGCTACCGACTCCGTCCGGGCTTACCGACTTTCTCATCCTCGGAGTGTACGTGGATTATTCGTCAGATTCCGGGAGCGTCCTCCTCGATCGCTCTCTGTATAAGAAGCACTGGGGTGACGCGCTGGTCGATGCCTTCGATCTGTGGTTGGCGCCCGGGACGGACCTGCGGACGGTGATCGAGAGGATCAAGCGCGACTACGGCGAGAAATACCAGCTCTTTGTCAGCACGCATCGGGAGCTCAGGGATGCGGTGGTGGAGATCATGGAGCAATCTTTCAGCGTGAACTACGCGGTGGAAGTCGTAGCGATGGTGGTGGCGATCTTCAGCGTGATCAATACCCTGCTCGCCTCGATCCTGGATCGTACGCGCGAGATCGGCGTGCTCAGGGCGATCGGGACTACCCGGAGGCAGCTTGCAACGATGGTGTTGGCCGAAGCGGGCTGGTTGGGATTGATCGGTGGGCTCCTCGGAGTTCTGTCCGGGACGGTCATGTCCTATCACCACGTCGTCTACAACACCAAGGTTTTAACCGGCTGGACGTTCCAATATCACTATCCATATGGCGTCGCTCTGTTCTGCCTGGTCCTGGCTGTGGCGCTCTGCCTTGTGGCCGGCTATGCGCCGGCCCGCCAGGCGGCGCAAGCCCCCATCGTAGCGGCTATAGGATACGAGTGACCGTGCTCCTCCCGCAGCGAACGCGGGAGCGTCGCGACTTTGAGGGGACCGTCTGCGTTGTCACGGGGACCGTCGCAATTTCTTCGAGTGGGTAGGGTTGGCCCCCGAGGGCATTCGTGCGCTAGCGAGGACTACTTTGTCCCAGGATTTCTCTCGGGTCTCTTTACAATTTTTGTCCCCTCTGGCGAATTTCGTCCCTCTCATCACGAACCAACCCCCTGTAACTTGGCCAGGAGGCCCCAATTTTCCGGATTGGAGCGACGAGCATTAGCTGGTACGAATCTTGCTGGAAAAGCTCTCAGGCACCACGGGGAGGGCAGATCGGATATTAACCAGGGGAGTGTTTTTATGGAAACTAGTCTCACTTATCTCTTCTTTTTGGTTTTGGCGGTTTCCGTCCTGGTGTGGCTGTTCTCGCCGGGAAAGAAACCCGCTTGCCCGGCACAGCACCAGTAAAACCGGCCGGCTTCTCGGTGCGCTGGCCGGGCAATAGTCACTGCGCTGAGCCAACCTGTTCGATCACTTTAGACTGCAGGAAACCCGAGCCTTCAGCTTATTTCAGAGATAAGATCTTTCAGCTCACCCCTTTCTTACCCTAAGCTGGCGGGCGATGGCCAGCCCTATGTTGAGGCCCCTTCCAGAAGTTGACATAACGCCGCCTTATCGGATACTCTGCGGCTCAAAATAGTGGCAGCAG
>JACPAM010000255.1:5776-6356 GCA_016180805.1 Deltaproteobacteria bacterium
TGGAATGAGGGCTGGCCAGGGGATCATTGGGGCAGTTTTGAGGTCTCGGCGGCCCGTCCCCACCCGCAACCTCCTATCATTGACCATGAACTCATCAACGGCTGATTTGGCCATTTAAGTAGCCTACGGCACACGCGAGAGGAGGCGCCCATGGCGGTGATACCTCTGAAACCCGTCGACCGTGTCGAAATTCTGAGCGTCATGGATAATTCCCTTGATGTTCTTATGGGCAGCACTCCCGTTGCGAAGCGCATGAAGCGAGCGCGTGACGAGTTCACCCGACCCCAGTTACGCGCCGAGCACGGCGTCTCCATGCTCGTGACGACGTATGACGGCGGCGACAAAGATTCGTTCTTGTTCGACACCGGCGTTACGATCGATGGCGTCTTGCACAACATGGACGTCCTCGAAATCAAGGGCAATGAATTACATGCCGTAGTTTTGAGCCATGGACACACGGATCACACTCGTGGATTGGTAGGATTCATCAAGCGCTACGGTCGGCCGAGAATTCCAATTGTGCTTCATCCCGACGCCTATCTGAAGCGAAAAAATGTTCGGCCCGATGGACACGAATCCG
>JACPAM010000256.1 GCA_016180805.1 Deltaproteobacteria bacterium
CCGTTATGGGGGCCTCGGGATCGGGGAAAAGCACGCTGCTGAATATGATCGCCGCTCTCGATCAGCCTACTTCGGGTTTACTCTCGGTCGATGGCATCGCTCTTCTCTCTCTTTCCGAAGAGGAGAGAGCCCGGTTTCGACGTGAGAAGGTGGGACTCATCTTCCAGCAGTTCTATCTGGTTCCCTACCTGACGGCCTTGGAGAATGTCATGCTGGCCCAGTATTTCCACAGCATGGCAGACAAAGACGAGGCAAGTCAGGCCCTGCGCCTCGTAGGGCTCGAGGAAAGGACGGATTTTCTTCCTTCCCAGCTCTCCGGCGGCGAGCAACAGCGCGTCTGCATTGCGCGGGCGCTGATCAACCAACCGAAGATCGTTCTGGCCGACGAGCCCACGGGGAATCTGGACGCGCGGAGCGAGGAGGTGGTGATGGAGATCTTTCATCGGCTTCATCGTGCCGGGCACACGCTTCTCTTTGTCACCCATGATCCCCACATCGGTCGCCAGGCGGATCGGATCATAGAGTTGGACCATGGCCGTTTGCTGCCGGCGACCTCGTATGCTGAAGGCGGGCCACCTGTTCGCGCGCTTCGGGACATTGCATAAACCCCGCTCCCGTATTAGAGATAACGGCGAGTTAGCGCTAGTCCGGGAGCTCAGATTCCCCCGAAGTCTCCTCGGGGGCCGAGCCATCGGGCCGCGGTCGGTGCAATAAGCTCCCTCGGGAAGCGCGCTCTCGGCTGCGGCCGATGGGTTCGTGCCATGAGTCGTACCGTTTGTAATCGGACGTCCGCAGCCTCGCTCGCGCTCCGGGCGCATGAATGATGCGAGCTAAATCGTAAAAAAACAAGGAGGTGCCGGCATGAAAACAGCGAGTTCGGTGAGAGTGACTGAGGAAGGGGTGAGGTCCATCCTTCAGGCGGCGCTCGATAAGGCTAAGAGCATGAAGGTGATCGTCAGCATCGCGATCGTCGACGATGGCGGGCACCTTCTGGCTTTTATGCGCAACGATGGGGCGCGGCTCCACACCGTACCGGTTGCCATCGCCAAGGCAAGAAGCGCCGCTTTGACGCGCAACCCGACCGGCAAAAAAAGTCCGAGCGGCCGGGATATGGATGACCACCAGGCGCTCGCGATCACGTTGGCGGCAGGCCCGGGATCGATCGTGACCTTTCCCGGCGGTGTGCCGATCACGGTGAACGGACAGTGCGTCGGCGCCGTCGGCGTGAGCGGGGCGAAGAGCGATGAGGATCGCGAGATCGCCGAAGCCGGGATCGCCGCCCTGTGAGGGCTTCGCTTCATAGTCTTCCAGAAATTGCTTGGACAAGCTCCCTCGGGGAGCGCGCTCTAATTTATTTCTATTAGCGCGATCGTTTGGCCTGCAGAAGAGCGAGGAGGTGATGGCCGAAATCCGTGTTGTCCTGGTAACCGCGAAATCGCTCCGCGCCAACACCCAGGGCGGCGAGGAACACAGGTTGGTTGGTGTGCCCGGAGGAAGCCCACGAGGCCCGGATCTGGCGAGCAACCATCGCGCCGAGCGCCGCCACTGTCGGGTTAGCGGGAAAAGGCGGGCCGAGCGTCTTTCTTTTGAGGATAGCCTCCCTTAAATCGATGGGTAGGACGAATCCCGGGAAATGCTCTGCGATCAACTGATCGATCGCCTGAAGGGTAGGCCTTTCTCCGAGCAGCTCGGCGGCTTTCCCGAAGGAGAGGCGGACCGATTGGAGCTTCTTCAGGTCGCGCGCCGACGCGCCTCCTGTAAGACCCAGCCCTCCGGTGTCGTGGTCGGAGACCACGAGGAGAAGGGTCTGGGCGGGGAATTTTTTGTAAAATTCGTAGCCCAGGTTGACCGTTCGATCAAATTCCCTCACAGCGTGGATCAGGGACGGCGCATCAGTAAGATGCGCGGCGCTGTCGATATGCTCGCTTTCAACGAATAGGACGAAACCCCGGGAATTCTGCGCATGCAGGATGCGCAAAGCGGCTTGGGCCATCTCGGAGAGCGACGGCTCGGCGCCGCCGTCTCTTTCATGCTCGAAGCTCATCTCGCCCATGTGGAACAGCCCCAGTACCTTAGGCCCTTGGGCTTCCTTAAGCTCCGCGCGGGTCGCGACGTAGTGATACCCCTTTGCCTTGAAGAGGAGGATCGGGTCGCGCTCATCCCGCCGTTGAGTTCTCATTTGGCTTTGGGGAAGAAAACGGTCGCGCCCGCCGCCGAGCAAAAGCTCGGGCGCAAATTTGAGATACTGTTCCAGGATGGAGCCGTAATCCCTTCTGCTCCGAACATGCGAAATAAACGCCGCCGGGCTGGCATCATAGATGGCCGCGTTTGTGATCAGGCCGATGCCCATGCCGTTCTTGCGCGCCCGCTCCATGACGGTTTCAGGGATCCTCCCATCATGGCAGATCCCGACCACGCCGTTTTTGGCCTTGCAGCCTCCCGCCATGGCCGTCGCCGCCGCTGCCGAATCCGTGACGAGATGGTCCGCCGAGTGCGTGGTGAGGCTACCGTAAAAGCCCTCCTTCATGACCTTGTCGGTGATGACGAGTCCTTGTTGGTGAACCTGGCGATTGTAGAGCCGGGCGATCTCGAGCTGCCCCAGGCTGCCACCGTCGGCCAGAAAGATAAGCACGTAGTTGGGCGCGGATGGCTCTGCTGCCTTGCTGAGGTAGGGAAGAGGGAGGGTCGCGCAGAGAAAGAGTAAGAGCGTGGCGGCGGCAAGTGGGTACCGGGGCCGGTCGTATCGCCCTTTGCGGATCACCGCGGATAGCCTCGCGCCGCTAGCCAGAACGTTAGGGCCAGGTAGTAAGCCGGATAGACCAGCGAGCTAGCGATAATCGCGGCGGGTGGATGTGGGAGGAGGTAAATGGTGAGCAAGACTAAAATCCCCCAAATGATTCCCAGGATAACCGTAAGCCCGCGCAGGATGGGTGTCCGGCTCGGATAGACATATTTTACCGGCACGAAGACGAGCACGGAGAAAAGAGTGAGCAGGAAGGCATTTAGCGAAGGAGAGGTCTCAAGCACGTAGAAATAAAAGGCGACGATGTTCCAGTAGGAGGGAAAGCCGAGAAAAAAATAGTCCGGTGTCTTGGCTTCTTTCTGGCAGAAGCCGTAAGCGCTCGCCAACAACGGAAGCGCCACCAGGCCGAGCGCGATCTGCTCCGGCAGGAGGCCGGCGCGCAGCAAGAACAGGGAGGGGACAAGAACGTAATTGAGATAGTCGATAATGTCTTCCAGGCGGTCCCCGTCGAACCACGGGATCGCTTCCTTTACCCGGGCGAGGCGCGCGAGCGTGCCGTCGGTCGAGTCGACGAAGACCGCGAGCGACATGAGCCAGAAGGCCTCCTGGAACTTTTCCTGTTCGATAAAGAAGAGGGCCAGAAAGGCCAGGACGGCTCCGGAAGCGGTATAGAGGTGGACGAGCCAGGGAAAAACCGCGTTGGCGGACATCCGGCTTAGGTGGCCGATGCGGCAAAGCTCGGCCGCGCTTTGAGGCGCGCCATCCAGGCCCGCACGTTTTTGTATTTGGGATCGACCGGGATCTGGAATCGCTCTAGCAGATCGAAGTTGGGCATGAAGGCGATATCGGCGAGGCTGAAGGTTCCGGCCAGATACTCTTTGCCCTCCAGCTCTTTTTCGATCCGGTCGAAGCACTTCATGATCTCCGCTTTGGCGTGGTCAATCACTTTTTGATCCCGCTGGCCTTCCGGCTTGTAGCGCACCTCGTGGATGATCTCCATGAAATGGGGGTTGAAATAGTTATCGCGGAAATCCTCCATCAGACGCACACGCGCTCGCCCTTCGGAGTCTTTTGGCATAAGGGAGGGATAGGGATACTCGTCTTCCAGGTATTCGTTGATGATCGTCGAATCGTAGAGGACAAAGCCGTCGTCATTCAGCGCGGGTACTTGACCGAAGGGGTTGATCTTCAGGTAGTCGGGACTCTTCTGCTCTTTCTTGCTGAGGTCGATGAGGACTCTTTCGAAATCGAGTCCCTTCTCGATGAGGGCGATTCTTACCTTGCGGGAGTTGGTTGAGGCGGGAAAGTGATAAAGCTTGATCATAGAGTTGAGACCTCCTTAAACCGTCGAAGCCTGAATAGTCCATTCATACCACAAGCCGCTGGCAGCCCGCCACATCTTTGTTTGCGGATGGAGCGATGCGCATCAGTGCAAAGGTGCTCTCGGGACCGGCTCCGAGGTCGCCTTGGACCTTCGATTTCATCATCCAGGGAAACAGCCTGAGGATCAGGGACTTGGAGCCTGGGGGGGAGAAGTGGGGGTAGGCTCGTCCCGCCTACCGGCATCGGGTGGCAGGCGAACGAAGGTCAGCGGTCCGGCAGTACCCGCGATCCTTCTTAGGGTGTGCAAGACGAAACGGCCGACCTTTCCCATCCCTTCGACATTCAACTTTTCCCAGGTATCCGTGGGCCGGTGGTAGTCCTCATGGCCTCCGGTGTAGAAGTGGAGGGTGGGGACCTTCCTGTTGTAGAAAGAAACGTGATCGCTTCGACCGACACCTGGACTCACCTCAAGGCTAAGGTCAAACTCAGCGGGGCTTAGTATCTCGCGAAACTCTTTGGCCGTATCTGCGCCTGCCACCATTAGGCGATTGTTTCTGAGTCGTCCGACCATGTCCAAGTTGATCATGGCTTTCGCCGATGGAAGGGGAAGCGGCGGCCGGGTAACGTATTGCCGGGAGCCGTAAAGGCCCAGTTCCTCTCCCGTAAACGCGACAAAGGCGACGGATACGGGCAGCCGGTGGGGCTGGCGGACTAGCTCCTCTGCGAGCCAGAGCAGAACGGCGGTTCCCGATGCGTTGTCATCGGCTCCGTAATGGATCCGGCCCTCGGCGCTCGCATCTGGTGTGCCGAAATGCCCGAGCCCGAGGTGATCGTAGTGCGCGCCAATAATGATGTGCTCGTCCTTTCCAAGGGAACCGGGCAGAATGCCGATTACATTGTCAGCCTTCGCAGTTATCCTTTCGAGATGAATATCTAGGGACACCTTTAAGCCCAAAGGGATGGAGGCCGGCCTCTCCTCCCGGTCGATCTTTTCCTTGCGGGCTTGGAGCGAGAGCCCGGTTTCCGCCAGCGCCCTCTCCAGAGCTCGGCGGCTCACCTGCGCCGCGACCAGCCCGTAGTCACTTCTTGAGAAAGTTCTTCCGAGCGATATCAGCTCCTTTTCGCCCTCCTCAGCCGAGTTGAGATCGACCAGGATTATTCCCGCCGCCCCATGGTCGCGCGCGTTGTCCGCTTTTGCGCGTAAAGCGGCGTGCCGTGAATACCGGGGATGCCCCCGGAACGGGCTCCGGTCATTTTTCGGCGGCGGCTCATAGCGCAGAACCACCACGATCTTCCCTTTTACGTCCACGCCGGCATAGTCGTCGTAGCCATACTTAGCGTCCGTGATGCCGTAGCCGGCAAAGACCATCTCACCTTCGACCTTTGCGGAGGCGGAAAAGCCGAGCGCAGTCCACTCCCGGTTCGGCGCCAAGCGCGCACCGGCGACGGCAACCTCGCTTCCATCCTTGAGCTTTACGCCGGTCACGGCTTCGACGGCTTGGAAATAGGTGCCGTCGTCGCCTCCGGGGAGAAGGCCGTATTGTGCGAACTGCCGGCCGATATAGTTTCGGGCAAGGTCAATGCCCGGAGTGCCGACGGCACGACCCATGAGTTCTTCCGAGGCGAGATAACGCACGTGCCTGGATAGCTCAGCGGAAGGCGAAGATTGGGGTGTTCCAACCTTGGTGGTCCACCCCGTGAGCAGAAAAAGAACGGACAGGGTAAGGGCAAAAACGGCGGGCCTCGTGACCGCCGCCCGCTCTCTTTTACGAGTTCGCACCACGCGTTACCTCGGCCTGCTGCCCTTGTGGGTCAAAAGGGTTGAAGACAAAACTACCAGATCCCCGCTCGAGTTTAAAGGTGCTCCTCTCCCTAAAACTCATCCAACTCGGTGGCAGCTTGGAAAATCATTGAATCCGGGCTTGGGTTTAACTATGATTGCGGCCCGGACCGAAGTTCAAAACAAAAGGTTTTTTTGCTTAGCCCCTCCTTTCAGGCTTGACCAGGCAGGGCATCGTGGCCCGGAACGATCAGGTTAGCCGCCAGTGGTTGCTGCTCCGGAAGCTGGAAAGCAGCAGGGGAGCCACTTTGCAGGAGCTTGTTGATTCCCTACCGGATGAGTATCCCAAGAATCCCCGCACCGTCCGGAGGGACCTGGAGGCCCTGGAAAGCGTAGGTTTTCCGCTTGTTATCGAGCCGTCCGATGGACAAACCCGTTGGAAGCTCATGGAGGGCTTCCGGGATGTTCCGGCGCTTGGGTTTTCCGCGACGGAGCTAATGGCCCTCATTTTCAGCCGCAA
>JACPAM010000257.1 GCA_016180805.1 Deltaproteobacteria bacterium
CCTAACGGGGATCGCGGCTGAGCTGCGGGCCGAAGGCCCGTCGGATCTAGCCGCGTGTTCGGCCGCCGCAGGCGGCCCAACGCGCGGCGCGAAGCCGCGATCCCCGTTCGCCCGACCGTCTGCGGTCGGGCGAACGCACGGCTGAGCCGCGCTCCGAGCGTCGGTCTCAAGCCGATGGTTAGGCACCCCTAAGCTTTAAATGTTGAGTATAGTTCTTGCACCACGCCTGTCGTCTCGCGCAGGACGCGTAGCGCCTCAGCACCGTCAACTAAGCGATCACCATGGACAACCGGACACGCATCCCGAAAATAGATTTTAACTGCACGTCTCTTGAGTGAACCAGTCGCCACGGCGTTAATGAGCTGATTGAATACCTTAGGATTGATTTCAACAATTTTATCACTGGCTTTCTCAAACAAACCTTTCCTTTCGCATAGGTCTTTTGCCGCTGCTTCGAGAATAGTTCGGCACAGTGAGATCACCGCGTTGTGTTGCTCCAGAGCGAAACAGTTACGCGCCTCATCAATAAAAAGCCGAAGTGTTGGAGGAATTGTTGTTGTAAGAATGACCGTGTTGACTTTGAACATGTTACGGACGTACTCGTAGTGACTGATCCACGAGTAAAGCAGTTGGTGACCAAGATCCCAGACCTCCTTATCTGAGACCTCATTGAACCAAGCATCATCAGAACTATTCCCCTCCAGGACTTCGATAAGTCGATCCGTAGGAAATTTCCTTTGCACTCGGGAAAGTAGCTCCTGCGTTTCATGGTCTACGGCTTCCACCGTGGAAAGCGCTGTCAGTCCCGCGTGAACGCGGACCCACACGTCACGAAAGTCGGCGACCAAGGTTTCCAAACTGTCAAAATTACTCTTGGCAACGGCCTCAACCACTCTGCGGTCAGCCTCTACCAGAGCAGCCGCATCTTCAATCAGCTTGGACAGGACTTCGTCGCTCATGACGGTCTCTTAGACACGACATGCCTAACGCTCTTTTAACCGGCGCGGTTAGCGATTGGTCTGAAGCGTGGGGTTAGCCAACCAGCTTATCATACTCTGAATGAGGGCCAATCCAAAACCACAGCAAGTCGTCGCCCGCTTCGATAGCCAACGCTCGGTAGTGTAAACCAACTCGGACTGCACGGTACTTTCCAACTTTCTTGAAATGCAGAGACGGGTGTGAAGGGTTTGTCTTCAAGAGTTCATAGTTCTTATCAGCAAGCTCGCGAACCGATTCCGGAAGGGTTCGATAACAAGTCCAAAAGCTCGGAGCAGCAAAATGTCTCAAAGCTCCTTACTCTTTCCAGCGCGGTGTGCTGCCAGAGCTTCTTCGGCGAGCTTGTCCAGCTTACCCTTTCGAACATCCTCTTCGATCTGGCGATCCCAAGCTTGAGCGTCAAACTCCGCAAACCATCTGCGGAAAGCAGCAAGCTCGGACGGCTTGAGCCTCTGAACTTCTTGCTCAATATTTTCGACCTTACTCATTGCGACCTCCTATGCCGACACTTTAGCAAAGTTTCCAATAGAGGGCTAACTATTGAGTATATGGACGGCTAGGTAGCACGTCCGAGCCTACTTGTCGAAAACTCCAAAATCTAGCCAACCATCCGCCACTTAGGCGCAGTTTGTCAAGCCCCATGCGGGCGTGCTATCCCGCCGGCAGTGTAGCCCAATATTGGCCCGCGCGGTGTATGCAGATATCAGCCCGCGCGGTGTACTACGATACTGGCCCGGAAACCATCGCTTGCGTCTCATGAAGTAGACCATACCGTCGCACTGAGTCGCGGCTTCTCTGCTGCCAAAACCAGTTGGTCCCTTCGAACTCTTCCCAACCGGCCCGCCTGAAACAGTGAGTGCCGGCCAACGTGCTGCTTCAGGGCCGACAGGCCGGTTTTTCATTGGCCACAGAGTTCGCAAAAAGCAGGCTCTCCCCCTTTCCGGTCTCGGTTGCCTTATGGCTACTTGCTTGTGAACTCCTTAGTAAGTGTTTCCCTTCCGTTCGCGAAAAATTCCTTTGCGGTCTCGATGATCTTGCTTCGGTCTTTCTCCGGATGGAACCACAGGATCTCTTTATCGGCGCGGAACCAGGTGAGCTGGCGCTTGGCGAGGCGGCGAGAGTCCCGCTTCATGAGAGAGACGGCGTCCTCCAGGCTCATCTCTCGCTTCAGATAAAGACCGATATGACGGTAGCCCACGCTCTGAAGCGGCCGCAAATCCAGGGTATAACCCTTTCCTACCAACGCTTTGACCTCCTCCACCAATCCCTTCGCCATCATCTCATCACAGCGCCGATTGATCAGATCATAGAGCTCGGTCCGCTCGCGCTCAAGCCCGATTTTCAGCGTCTGAAACGGGCTTTCCCGAAACCCATGCTCCATCTGCCAGTGGCTCATTTTTTTCCCCGTCAGCTCGAAAACCTCCAGGGCCCGGATAATTCTTTGGCGATCGTGCGGATGAATCCTGGTGACCGCCTCGGGATCGACGTCTCCTAGACGCTCATAAAGCGCCGTCAGGCTGCGGGCCTCGATCTCGGCTTCGAGACGCTCCCGGATCGCGGGATCGCTCGCTGGACCGATAAAAAGGCCGTGAGTGAAGGCTCGGATGTACACAAACCCGTGCCGCCGCACAGGATGACTCTCTTTGCGCGGGCCCAAATCTCCTCCGCGCTTTTTACAGCCAGCTCGCGAAAGCGCGCGGCACTGAATTCTTCGTCGGGATCGATGATATCGATCAAATGGTGCGGGACGCGCCGCCGGATCTCCGGCGGCGGCTTGGCGGTCCCGATATCCATGTGTCGATAAATCTGCTGCGAGTCGGCGTTGATGATCTCACCCCCGGCCTCCTCAGCCACATCGAGCGCGACCTCGCTCTTCCCGATGCCGGTGGGACCCAGGACAATAATCAATTTCGGCTTCACAAGGGATCACTCAATTGCAAAATGAAAAGTGCAAAATGCAAATTTAGCCACGAGTTGAATTGTTCATTCTGCAATTTGCAATTTGAAATTTGAATTGACCCAACAGGTTTGTTAGGTCCTCTTAAACATTCTTTCCAGTTGCTCTCGGGTGATCTCGATAATCACGGGACGGCCATGGGGACACTGGGTAGCAAAATCAACTGCATCAAGCTCGGAAAGCAGCGCGCGAATTTCCTCCCGCTCCAACCTCCGGTTGGCACGGATCACGCTATGGCAAGCAATAGTCATCAAACGCTCTTCCAAGCCTCGCCGCAACTCCGACGATCTCCCGACCTCGGCCAGCTCTGCAATCATGTCCCGCACGACACCCGCGTAATCCCCTTGGGGAAAAAGCGCCGGGACTGCTTGGACAGCAAAGCGGTTCACCCCAAAAGGCTCGATGCAAAAGCCCAGCGCGTCGAGCAGCGGGAGATGCTGCTCCAGCAGGAGCGCCTCACCGGCGGAAAGCTCCAAAACCTGCGGCATGAGGAGATTCTGCCGCTGGATCTTCCCCGGCCCGAGATCGCTGCGCATCTTCTCGAAAGCGACCCGCTCATGCGCCGCATGCTGGTCGATCAAGGCCATGCCACCGGGAGCGGCGCAGACAAGGTAGCAGCCAGCAACCTGGCCAAGGATCTCAAGGGATGAAAAAAAACCTCCGACACTTTCGGCCTCGACACCGCCAGGCTTGTGAGCCTCGGCCGATGCCGAAACCGGTTGCTTACCCTGTCCTGTGCCATAAGGAAGAGAGAACTCCCGCACTTCGACGCCGGCGTGTGGACTGGAGCGCGCGGTCGCCGCTCGCTCGCCCGTGGCCTCCCCTTTCAAAGCGTGCCGCACGCCGCTCGCGACCGCATCGTGAATTTCTGACTGCCGTCGGAAACGAACTTCGTATTTGGCCGGATGGACATTAACGTCGATTTCTTGAAAGGGAACCCCAAGAAAGAGGACCACCGCCGGATAACGCCCCTTCATGAGAAGCGTCTCGTAACCCTGCAAAACCGCGTGACTCAGCACTCGATCCCGCACGAAACGCCTGTTCACATAGGTCAGCAGATAACGCGAGCTGGAAAAGGAGCTGGGAGACGTGCTTAAGAAGCCAGAGACTTTTACTTTTCCGTGGTCGGCCGAGAACGGCGCCATGGCAGCCGCAAGCTCTCGCCCCAGGACCTGTTCCACGCGCTCTTGAAGCCCGGGAACGACCACGTAGTCCGAAACCATGCTGCCCTCATGATAGAGTCGGAAGTGAACCTCCCGATACGCTAGAGCCATACGGTTAACCACGTCGCAGACGTGGCCCAGCTCCGTCGCCGGCGATTTGAGAAACTTGCGCCGGGCCGGGGTATTGAAGAAAAGATCACGCACCTCCACCGTGGTGCCCGGAGCGCACCCCGCGGGGGCAGGATCGCCCTTTTTCCCTCCCTCGACACATAGCCGATAGCCGGTCGCAGCCTCCCGTATGCGAGAGGCAATCTCCACTTTCGCCACGGAAGCAATGCTGGGCAACGCTTCGCCCCGAAACCCCAAGGTCGCAATCCGAAACAGATCCGCTTCCTCCCGGAGCTTGCTCGTCGTGTGTCTTTCCACCGCGAGCCGGAGATCTTCAAACGGCATTCCCGTCCCGTCGTCGCTGACGCGGATCAGTGAAGCCCCGCTTCGCTCTACCCACACGGATATCTCCCGCGCCTCGGCATCCAAAGAATTTTCCACCAGCTCCTTCACCACCGAGGCGGGGCGCTCGACGACCTCGCCCGCGGCGATGCGGCTCGCTAAACTTTCCGGTAGACGGATGATCGGCACTGGCAACGCTCCCTTCCCCGCAGCAACATAGCCCACCCGCCAAAAAGCGGTCAAGAAGAAACGAAGCCGAAAGAAGGCTCAGCGCGTGCTCGCCCGCGACAGAGGGGAGCGCGAGCGAGGCTGTGGACGTCCGATTACTAACGGTACGGCTCATGGCACGAACCCATCGGCCGCAGCCGAGAGCGCGCTCCCCGAGGGAGCTTAATCCATGAGAAGTCATCGAACTAGAGCGGAAGAAATACGACTGTTGACAAGCCGAGAGCGAGACAGGTAAGGTGACGCCAAGATAGTCCGCCGGCAAATCCTTGCCAAGACCGGAACCCACTCCAGGTTTTTAAAGGAGACGACCGTGAAAAAGGGGATCTTGTTGTTCGTGCTGTCGGCTCTGTGTCTCGTTCCTGCCCGTCTTTACGCCTCCGAAGAGCAGACGGTGGTCGAGATGAAGGTCAAGCGAGTCATGCTCGACCCGTCCACGAAAACCCCAACCGCCGTCGTGATCCTGGAAAGCGTCAGGGATCAAAAGATCGTACCGATATGGGTCGGCAACGAGGAAGCCACCTCCATCGCCATCCAGATGGAAAATGTTGCCCCACCGCGTCCCAACAGCCACGACCTTATCCGAAACATCCTTCAGGGCATTGGCGCCACGATCCACCGGATCACGATTACCGACATCAAGAACAACATCTATTACGCACTCATCACGCTGCGGCTCAGGGGTCAGGAATTCCAGGTTGATTCCAGACCCAGCGATGCCATCGCTGTGGCCCTCAGAATGAAAGCGCCGATATACGCTTCCGCCCGGGTTCTGGCCAAGGCCACGCCATTGCCCGACAAGGACAGTGGCGATTTTCGCAAGATCCGGGGAGGCCTCCATGTGCAAAGCCTGACCTCGGAGCTAGCCCAGCTTTTTGGTCTTCAACGTACATCGGGAGTCCTGGTTACAGACGTGGACGTGGGGAGCCCGGCCTCGATCGCCGGGCTCCAAAGGGGCGACATTATCCTCAACGTTGAAGGCCGGCCGGTCCAGAAGGTGGGAGACCTCGAAAGCCTCCTCGGCGGCGGCAAAAAATCCGGCCAAGTCCGCGTGGAGGTCTACCGCAAAGGCAAAACGACCCCGCTTTTATTGGATCTCTCTTCCTGAGCAGAACTAATACAAACGAAATAAGAATGGTTACAACTTCTCCTCTGATACGACAACAGCGTCCGAAGGGGGCGAGACTGAAGGACGCAGACGTGCTTGTTCGCGACCGAGGGGAGCGCGAGCGAGGCTGCGGACGTCCGATTACAAACGGCACGACTCATGGCACGGACCCATCGGCCGCAGCCGAGAGCGGGCTTCCCGAGGGAGCCTAGTCTATCGGCTGCGGCCGGAAGGCTTGCCCCCTGAGGAAACGTAACACGAGTTAGGTCGGTTGTATTAGCCGGATGCCGGCCAGGCTACGCTTTTCCGTCCTTACCGAAAAGCAAGGTCCCCCATTTCTTGGCCGTCGCATCCAGAACTTCTTTGCTGGACTCGGCTACCTTGGGGAAATCCTTTATCCACTCGAAGGGACGACAGGCATCAATGATGGCCCGCGAGTTGAATCCCTTCTTCGTGGGATGAATGATCGGGTCGAGCGGGCCGCTCCAGCAGCGGCGAATGATGTCGATATCGGTATCCGGGTCCGACCTAGTGGCCATCGCCCAGATCAGATCATCGGTATTGGACGGATCGATGTCGTCGTCCACGACGATCACGTAGCGCCCGAGATAGGCGCCGGCATGGCACTGCGATGCGACCAAAGCCGCCTGGCGCGCGTGGCCCGGATAGCGCTGCTTGATCGAGACGCCTAAAATGAGTCTGCTGCCGCCGGAAACAGTAAGCCAAACGCCTTTGACATCCGGCACGCCGGCCTTTTCCATTTCGTCCCAGATCAGAGCGGAGCGGAGATAGGAGCGGTACCAGCCAAGCTCGGCCGGCGGTCTGCCTGGAGGCGAGCCCAGCAGGATCGGGTTGTTGCGATGATAGAGCCGCTTGATCTTGACGATCGGCTCAGACCTCTCGGCGCTGCCATAATATCCCGTCCACTCGCCAAACGGCCCTTCGGTTCTCGGTTGATCGAAGATTGCATCCCCTTCCACAACGACCTCGGCGGTGGCGGGAATCGGCAGGCCGGTATATTCGCCCTCGATCAGCTCGAGCGGTTCCCCGCGCACGCCGCCGATAAATTCGTACTCGGGAATCCCGTAGGGCACCTCGATGCTGGCGGCCAAGAAGACAAGAGGATCATGTCCGAAGGACATGGCCACCTTACAGGGCTTTCCCGAAGCGATATACTTCTCCCGCTGGATCCTGCCGTGCTTGCCGGGCGAGATATAAAAACCGACCGTGTTCTTGTCGTGAATCATGACGCGGTAGGTTCCCCAGTTCACCCACCCTTCCTCGGGATCGCGGGTGATGTCGACACTCCCCGTCCCGATGTAGCGGCCGCCGTCGTGCTCGTGCCACTTGGGCGTCGGAAATTTGAGCAGATCGACCTCGTCATCCCGGTAGACGTTTTCAAATAAAGGGCTGTCTTTGACGAACTTCGGCGGGAGCGGCTTGATCTCTTTGTACCGCTGCTTCCATGTCCGGACAAAATCCATCTTGGTTTCGCCGGGAGGAAGGCCTAAGGTGAGACCCAAGCGGTTGCGCGAGCTCAAGGAGTTGGACAGGATGCGATAGCCCTTCGGATAACCTTTGATCTCGTCGAAGAGAACGGCTGGCCCATCCTCCTTATGATGGACGAGCTCCGTCACCGCCCCGACCTCCAGGTCCCAGTCACAACCGTTGAGCATTTTGACCTCGCCCATCTCCCCGACGAGCTGAATCCACTCCCTCAGATCACGATACTGCATAATTTCCTCCTGCTTTTTGAAACCGCTAAAAACCGTTGGTGGGAATTCCAAAAACCTTATCTGAATTTCCAAGTGAGGTCAAGGATTGGTGGGCTCTAGCGCGAAAAGTGTGGTTCCCCCACCGGGTGTGCCTCGGGGCTCCCTTCGCTCCGCGGGACTACGCCACGCGACCCACCGGGCCTGCGCTCGGACGAAGCTTCCGGAATTCCCTCCGAAGTAGCCCACGAAAGCTGTCAGTTCCGGCTTTCATCCGGCGCAGGCCTCGGTCGGTACCCGCTGCTCCGTCCATGCTCCGCTTAAGGGAGCCCACTCGGCCCTCTTTCTCCCCACCACAAGGGACTCCCGGTCCCGAAGCGAAGATGGGCTCGGAGGCGCTGGAAGTCTCTGCGAAACCGAGGATAAGCAGCATCGATGTCTGAGCCCGCTTCTTCTGTCTTCAGCGGGCGAGTTTCGATGCTGCCCGAGGCGAGCAGCTAAGACTTCCCGCCGAC
>JACPAM010000258.1 GCA_016180805.1 Deltaproteobacteria bacterium
CGCTTCGAGACTGCTGCTGGCGGAACGGTATTCCTCGATGAGATCGGGGATCTGCCTGCCGGCACGCAGGCAAAACTTCTGCGAACCCTTCAGGAACACGTAGTGGAACGGCTGGGTGGCCGGAGCGTCTCCGTGGACTTCCGGCTTATCGCCGCCACAAATCGGCACTTGGAGCAGCTCGTGACCGAAGGGCGGTTTCGTGAAGATCTCTACTATCGCCTGAACGTGGTTAGGATTCACCTCCCGCCGCTACGCGAGCGACGGGCCGATATCCTTCCCCTGGCCGAGGCCTTTCTCTGGAGGCATGCCAAGGGGCGCGCCGATACACCCCGCGGGTTCACCGACGAAGCGACCCGTTTGCTCCTCGCCCACGACTATCCCGGGAATGTCCGCGAGTTAGAAAACATCGTCCAGCGCGCCCTCATCCTCGCCCGCGGTGCCCTTGTGACTGCTGGTGACCTCCCGTTGCCGCCAAAGTTTGAGGGTGAGCCCAGTACCTCGTCGCTCCGAGGCGTCGAGCTACTAAATCGTCCACTAATGGAAGCAGTGCAGATTTTGGAACGGGAACTGATTCAACGTGCCCTCGCCCGGTGCGGGGGCAATAAGGCTGAGGCAGCTCGACTGCTGGGGATAAACCGCCAGCTCCTGTATACCAAACTGAAGGATCTAGGGATTGAATAACAACCCCTCTTGGTCTCCAGAATCTCTGCGCTTTAAGAAGCGGCTTGGCTAACTCTGCTTCGCAGGAATCCGTTCGAATCGTTCCAGTAGTTCAAAACGTTTTGAAGCTATTGAACGGCTGGAACATCTCGGACTTTTCCAGATTCTTTACTGCCACAAGCGTTGGATGAAGCCGTCTTTTTCCATCTCCTGGAAAAAACGCGCTTCGATGAATTGGTCGGGCTGAGCGGTGGCCGCTCTGGGATCCTTTTCGGCCATCTGATCCAGTACGATTTTTACCGCCTCCGCAGACGGATAAGGGACCTTAGGAATATAGCGTCCGATGTAAAGGTCATACATCGCGTTCAAGAAGGCGAGGTCATCGTTCTTGAGATATTTTCTTAGCACCTGCACGCTGAAGCCTCGATTATTTTTAGCGTAGTGGTTCCCCTCAACGAAGCCACGGACGAACCTTCGCACCGCATTCTCGCTGCGGCGGATGAAAGACCGCGTCGTGCCAATGGCTGAAGTAGGGAACGAGAGCCCTGAGGCAGACATGTCCACAAGCTCTCTTAACCCCTCTTTTCGAGCTAAGAAGGTAAATTCGGGGTTGAGCGTGGCCGCATCCAGCGCGCCCCCCTTAAGAGCAGCGAGCATCTCGGGCATTCCGCCGATCTGAATCACGGCGAAGTCCTTTCCTCGTTTAATAGGCCATTTCTGCTCCGCATAAAGCAACGCAAAGTCGGTTGCAGAGCCAAAGCGTGTGACGCCGATCTTTTTCCCCCTCAGATCCTCGATCTGTCGGGTCTCCGGGCGGGCCATCAAGAAGAAGGGAATGACATTCATTCCGCTCGCGACGATCACGAGGTCTCCACCGGCAAGCGCGGAGTTCACCACCGCGCCGCCCGTGAAGATGCCGATGGGAACTTCACCGGACTGGACAACTTGAGCGGCCCGGCCACCTCCCCCGACGTAGAGCAGCTCAACGTCGAGTCCGTGCTTGCGGAAGATTCCGGCTTCGTAGGGAATCCACACCGAGCTCTGCGATGAGCCGATCGCGCTGTAGACAAAGCGAATCTTTTCAGGAGCGGGCGCCGTCTGCGCCCTTAAAGGATAGAGCAGAACACCCAACACAATCGGAAGGAAAAGCGTTAGAGCTTTTCTCACCATACAGCCTCCTTATCAAGAAGGTCTCAGCAGGGATGGCTTTAATCTCGTCTGCCCTTTTGGCAGCAACGCGGCCATCAGCGCGACACTCACCAAAGATAAGATCCCGAGAAGCCAAAAAATCGTAGTCAGCTCCGTCACGACGAGGAGAAGACCGACGACCGAAGTCGAGACGGTTTTCGAGACTTGCTGTATCAGGCGATCGAAGGAGACGATGCCGCCACGGAGCTCGGTGGGCGCGTTCTGAGTGAGCAGGCTCTTCTGCATCGGAGAAATCACGCCGTTGGCCAGGCCGTAAAAGAACAATGCAATGCCCACAAGCAAAACCCCTGGCGTGAAAGGCACGGCTACTAAAGCCAGGCCGCTTACCAGGAACGCAACAAAAAGAAGCTGCGCCTTATCCCGGCCTGCCGATAAGCGTCCGGCCTGGCTTGAAGTCAGCATGGCCCCGACTGAAAAAAAGGCGTAGAGAAGGCCCGCCGTGGCGGTCGAGATTCCATGGGCGCGCACCAGAAAGAGCGGAAAATAAGTGAGAAAGCCGTAGTCCAGAAAGAAACGAAGAAAACCCGCGGAGAAGGCCACCATCAATCGCGGATGCCGGCTGAGCCGTAGTATGTTGCCGAGGTATGACCAGGTTCCGGTTTCAACTTCTCCTTTGGTCTCAGGCATCCAGATCAGCGCGCAAATCCCCAGCGGGACTGCCAAGGCGTAGAAGAAAAACGGCCAGAACCAGGCAATGGTCGCGAGCAGACCTCCCAGAGGCGGCAGGATGAGGTAGCCCACCCGGTCGAGAAATACTTTGAGTCCCTGCCCGCCGACCTCGCTATCCCCATCGAGAAGATCCCCGATGAGGACGATGGTCAGCGGGATGACCGCGCTGAAGCCGATGCCCTGGATGGCCCGCAAGATGAGCACCCAGGTGAAGTCAGGAGCAAACCCAACGGCTGCGCCACTAAGGCCGAACAGGACAAGGCCCCAGGCGAGGAGGAGGCGCCGCCCGTAGAGATCCGCGACGATGCCGAAAAGAGGAGAGAGGAAGATTGCCGGCGCTGTGTACACGGTCATGACAAGGCCCAGCGCGGCTTCGCTGATCCCCAAAGGCTCGATCATCGCGGGCAGGGCTGGCTGGATGAAATTCACTCCCATGATTATCATCACGCTCGATAGATAAACGAGCGCCAGCGCGTTGCGCTTGTCAGGCGCCAGCTCGCCCAAGCCAAAGATGACCGGGAGCGACAGGGTGCGCATGGGCCCCAAGCTAAACGAACCGCGGTTAAGAATCAATCGGTTTGTGGACCGACTTCCGGTTTAAAGCCCCGCGAAGCTTGAGCGTTTTGACGCGTCCATCGGCGTGTAGTATGAGTGGCGTAGCGGCGAAATCGTGTGACATTCCAATGAGGGGGAACCATCATGGAAGTCATCAAAGGCGACTACAGCCAGACCAAAGGCATTCCACGGAGCGGCTTGTGCGTGGGCGTGCATCGGGCCGGGGCGATCCATCAGAAGATGGTGCGGAAGCACGGTGACGGGCTGGTGGTGTGGTCTTTAAGGCCTGACCTGGATTTTATCGCGTTCGAAAAGGATGGGCTCGGCGTGCAAGGCATCCGCTCCACCAATGATATGGATTCCATCCTGCCTGAGAGCGAAAGGTTGATATACGGCGTGAGAGGCGCGCCGCCCCAGATTCGCAAGAAAGCCCAAGAGATGGGGCTCGAACTTTTGGCCGATGCGACCTGCCCGTTCGTAACGCAGCAGGAAGAGGCTGAGTTGGAGCTACTCGAGCAGGGATGTCATCTGGTTTTGCTGAGCAGCAAAACGCACCACGGGATTTCGCGTCTTCGGGGAATCGCCAAGGAGAGAGGACGTGAAGTCTATATCGTCGAAAAAGAAGAGGAGGTGGACCACATCCGTCTTACGCGCTATGAGCCGATCGGCGTGATCGTCCAAACCACATTTTGGATCGATACTTACAAGAAGATCACGGTTCGGATTTTGGACCGCTTCGCCAATGTCCGGATTCGCAACACGGCTTGTATCGATTCGCTGCAGCGCTTACCGGAGGTCGAGAAACTGGCCAAGCAGGTGGATGCGATCGTCATTTTCGGTTGGACCGAGGGAATGACCAATCGCATGTTGGAGGTGGCCCGAGCCTTCAACCCGAATGTCTACAAGATCGAGAAGGTCGATGACCTTCGTCTGGAGTGGTTCCGTGGCAAAGAGAAGGTCGGCATCATCGGCGCCAACGAAACCCCTGATTGGATGGTTGACGAGGCGATAGAGAGAATAAAGTCAATGTCGGCATAGAGGTGGCCTGGCTTGGGCTGGCCCGAATGCTGCGTGATGTGGTAGTAGAGATCCGTTGCTGGGGCAGGGTTTATGGCTTTGTTGCTCGGTCCCGATGATCAGGTCACCGGTGCGCTTCTCTATCGCCGAGCTAATCGCGCTCGTCCGGGTCTTGGTTCTCCTGCTTGCCCTGGGATGACTTTTGTTTTTCCTTAGCCGCAGCCTTCTCCTCTAAAGACTTGAGGGGCACGAAATCCCCGCACCCGCACCCGCAGTGGCCATCGCCGCATGACATAGCGATCATCTCCTTTGTGATGAAATGGACTAGCCTAATATTAGGACTTCCCCTATAGAGGAGAGTCAAGCCCCCGTCTAGCCAGGACCGGAAGCATTCGCTACCGTCTTTACTCCGGTATATTCGCGAATCGCGTCAGTCAAAATCGCCGCGGCGGTCCGAAGAAAGAGCAGGGCAATGGCTCCTCCGACCAGAACATCGGGCCAGATAGAGCGGAAATACGCAACGCAGCCCGCCGCTACCAATACGGCGAGATTGGCGATGATATCATTGCGCGAACATAGCCATGTCGAACGCATGTTGAGGTCATCGGATCGATGCCGGAAGAGAAGCCAGAAGCAAACGCCGTTGCCGAGCAGCACAAGCACGCCGACGATGCCCATCGTCTCCGCGCTTGGAACGACTCCTGCCGCCACCTTATAGACGGCTTCTCCCAAGACGCCCAAACCAAAGAGCGCCATGATGCCGCCTTTCAAGATCGCCGCTACCGCTTTCCACTCGGCGCTTCGCCACAGAACGTAAAGACTGAAGCCGTACACCAGCGAATCCCCGAGCATGTCCGCCGAATCAGCTAGAAGCGCCGTCGAATGGGCGAGCAGGCCGGCCACCGCCTCTACGAGGAAGAGAGCTGCGTTGATGGCCAGGACGGCGGTCAGGACCTTTTTGTGATTGGCTCGGAGTTTCTCGATTTCCATTGACTTTGTTTCACAGCAGGCTTCCATGACTTTCAAGCTACCATTCCTCGTTGCCGGTGCCAAACGATGCCCGAAGACTCATCGTGGCCAGTACATAATGATGGCCACCCCCAAAAGACTCACGGCCGCCCCGATCAGATCGAAGCGGTCGGGCTGATTCCCATCCAGAAACCAGCCCCAAAGAAGCGATAGGACGATGAAGAAGCCGCCGTAAGTCGCGTAGACGCGGCCGAAGTGGGAGGGCTGAAAGGTGGGAATGACGCCGTAAAGGAACAGGACCAGCCCGCCCACCAGGCCCCACGGCCACATTCGGCCTTCTCTAAGCCATTGCCACACCAACCAGCCGCCGCCGATCTCACAGAGGCCGGCCAAAAGAAATAACGACACTGAATAAGTTATCTGAGCCGCAGACATTTGGTCCTCCGTTACCTGCGCAGAAAAAGAGAATTCATCCGGGTAGCCGGCTAAAAGGCAGAGCCCCAGAGTGAAGGATCACAAA
>JACPAM010000110.1 GCA_016180805.1 Deltaproteobacteria bacterium
AAGCGGGCTTTGGGCGCTGAGGTAAGCCTTGGGCGGTCCCGCCTTGCGCATCGCCTCCACCTCCTCTTTGCCGGCAAAATAACGCAGCAACAACTCATCGTCACTCACCCCCGGCCCGCCAAACTTCTCCCGAAACTCCTTAAGCCCCATCTCGGCCATCTCCCACTTAGAGAGCTCCTTGGCACGCGGCCGACTGAGAATCTTGTCTCTCACATCAGGCTCCATCGACGTTGCCTCCTCCTCTCCCCATAACCCCAACCCATACTGAATCACCTCGTCCGTCACCTCCTTGTAGCGCTCCCCCAAGATCACGTTCATCGCCGCCTGTACCCCCACAAACTGTGAATACGGCGTCACCATGATCGGATAACCAAACTCCGCCCTCACCCTGCCCGTCTCCTCCAATACCTCCTGCACCCGATCCGCCATGCCCACCTTGGCAAGCTGATGGCGAAAATTCGATATCATCCCCCCAGGCACCTGATGAATCGGATGGTAACTGTCATACTCCAATGGCCTCCCTATCGGCAGCCCCTCCCGCTTGGCAATGTAAGTAAAATGCTCCTCAACCGGCCCGATCACCTCTTCATCGAGCGCCACTGCATACCCCATCGCCCGAGCATTGTGCGCCACATTGAATACCGAGGGGTTCGATGAACCATTGGCCAATGGAGGTATCGCCGTGTTGATCGAGGTAATCCCCAGCCTGATCGCCTCCAAGCAACAAAGCGGCCCAAGCCCCGTGTTGCAGTGCGTGTGCAGCTCCACGGGAATCTTGCCCGCATGCTTAAGCACAATCGGCACCAGCACCTGCGTGCGCTCAGGGGTCAGTAACCCCCCTGGGTCTTTAAGACAAATCCTTGCCACATCAAGCTTGGCCGCCGCCTTCGCCCTGGCCGCGTAATACTCATCGGTGTGCTTCGGAGAGATCGAAAAAATCAAATTGACCACGGTCTCAAGGCCAGCCTTTTTGGCATCGGCGACCATTTCGCGCCAGTGCGAGGGAGTATTAGACGGATCCGAGGTGCGCATCTGCCGGATGCCATTGGCCGCCAGGCGCTCAAGCCATAGCGCGGTGATCGCTGGCGGCGTAAGATGGAACCCGGTGATGTGACGATTTCGGATTCCGCGAAGGGGCGTTTTCGTAATCAGCCGGGAGACCTGCCGGACCCTTTCTAAAGGATCCTCTTTAAGCTCCCGCACGCACTTCTTGAAGAAAGACGGGCTGAGGATCTCGATACTTTCGAAGCCCGCGTCATCAATCCGAGAGGCAATCGGGAGGATCATCCCACCGGTCATGTGCTCGGCCCAAAGGCTCTGGTGCCCGTCGCGCAGTGTGGTGTCGCCAAAGCGAATCTCACTCATTCCTGTTCCCTCGAAAGCTCCTCGGGGGCCGAGCCATCAGGCCGCGGCCGACGGACTGAGCTCCCTCGGGAAACGCGCTCTCGGCTGCGGCCGATGGGTTCGTGCCATGAGTCGTACCGTCTGTGATCGGACGTCCGCAGCCTCGCTCGCGCTCCCCTCGGTCGCGGACAAACGCGTCCGCGGCCTTCCCGCTCGTCCCCCTCGGGCTTCAAAGTGAAAGTGTGGCGGTGGAGGGGACGGCTCGGGCCTTTCATATGCAAGGGTGAAACCTGTTTCATGACCATTCCGCCGCGTCTTCTCCTTGAGATCACTGACGAACTTTTCGAAGTTCATCGTGGCGACCATCTCGATCGCCTCGAACCCAGCCTCCTCAAACCGGGGGGCAACGGGAACTGCCGGTAGGAAATAATCCCAAACGTACCATCGATCGTTGCGCCGCGCGTAAATCCAAGCCGGCACCGATAGTACAGCCGTCCCCAGAATCAGTGCAACTACTAACCCCGCCACAGCATAGTCGATGAGACTGTACCGCCAGCAAGGCCTCAGCGAGAGAGTTTTCAGGCGGTGAGCTCCGAAACCGTCTGTAAGCGACCCACGCCGCATACTGGAGCATGCTAGCGATTACCACACCAAGTCGGTGCGATCGACTATCGGGAGCAAGCGCTGACAGCATCTTGACCCACACGGCATAGATCTCTGCGCCAACAAGAGACCTGAGCGTGTCCCGCGATGGCTTCTTACTTGGCATAGAGCCGCGTGGTTTACAGCTTACCGCCCAAACTGAGCCGACGCTCACCAAGTCACCCTCAAATGCGACGACTCTCTGCGGTCGGTTCCAGGGCCTTGTTGGGAGTAGCCGCTCACGAGAGCATTTCCCCTAGTAAGGCGGTTCTGCTGGACCATCATAACCGCACATTCCCAAGCGGGGCGAATTCACCAGGCGTATGGGCTCACCATAATCGTCATGTGGATGTGTTTGGGCGTGTCCGCCGCATAGTGCTCGCCACTGATCTTCCTCAATCAGGCATTCCATGCATAGCCATACGGCGGGCTGTTCGCAATCCATGCACTTGGCTTCGGGCATCAGATTACGCGCCATGAGCGCGATGGGGCGAGTGGTAGTGGGTGGACCTTCCCGTTTTCCAACTGCCTTGATCAGCGTTTCAGATGAAGTTCCGAAATCGTAGATGTGAGTCAGTTGAACGCCACGGTCGAAGACTTCACTGATCCGCCGTTTCTTGGGTATCTCATTCCCCCGCCAGCCCCCAACCGAAAACCGGCTCAGGTGACCGCAACACTCCAACCAAATGCGGCGCAGGTAATGATCAAGGTCTTTTAAGGTGCCGGAGCCGCGCATCTCTAAATGCAACCAGAACTCACTGCGCCAGGCATCGTGCACGCGGAGATGATGCAGCGTTTCGCTTTCGGTTTTCTTTCGCCCGGCTTCTTCGATGATTGTCTGGCGTTTTGGACAAGCAGACAGGTGCTTTGTTGCTCCGCTCTTCGCAATCTCCGATCCGCAGTAAGAACATTTTCCCTTCGCTGGTTTCCCGCGAGGCATGAGTACCTACCTTGTCAAATTTGATGACAGTGCATATTGCAAGGCCTGTTCTCCAACCTTACTCCGCACCAACTAAGAATCAGCCCGGTCATTGGCCCCACACAAACCGTACCATAGCCATGGACAGCGCAAAAAGAAACCCGTAAGCAAAGGAATCCAGGCGGATCACCGACTGCCCTTTCTTTCGACGATGTGCGCCAATCAAAGACATCGCGCCTCCGGCAGCGATCGGCGAAAGGATAAGGTTGAGCCAGCGTGCCCATCTGGGCTTGATAAAAAGCCTTGGGAAAAACAGCAGGCTGATCACGCCCGCAATGCCGCCGAGAACGAAATTACCAACAGCCGCCAAGGCGGGGCTCGCCGGCGGACGCCTAAAGGTTTCGCCGACACCCCTTACGCCAAGCTCGAACAAACCTCCCCGACAATTTGAATCACCATCTCAAACAGAAACTCGAGGATCAGCCAGACCACTTGGAAGAGCAGTTCGACAATGATCTCCATGTTTGGAGTCGGCTAACGGCGCACGGACGGTTTTGCATTACGATACGGCTTGCTCATCGCTAATGCCGCGCTAAATTATAATGTGATTCCATCTACTTAACAAGGATAATTTAATGTATTGCACGAATACAAACGCTGCGGCTTCCGTCGGTATGGCATTAGGCTGGTGAGGCCCCATTCCCTAGGGGCTGGCTATTCGATGATCTGGGGGCTCTCGCTGTCGAGAAAGCGATGGTGGCACTTGGGACACATGAGCTTGATCGAGCCGTGGCGGAGTTGAACGTCGCAGTAGAACTTCTCGCCGCACTTTGGGCAGGCAACCCAGAAAATATCTTCACGAACCGGCATGCCTAGCTTTCCTTGCCGAAGGCGCCGCTCCGACCGCTTTCTTCCCTGCGGACTTTGCCGGGGCGATCCATTCCTCCAGCACGCAAGCCTCCAGAGCCTCCCGCGGCACAACGGCCTTTTTGGGGAAAGGTTCGTTCAGTGGCACAGTAGCATCGATGATGACCCGGTCGCTACGGGGCATTCCCTTCAGGAAGTTAATGTCTTTGTCGAAGCGGGCCCGCGTAACGGCGGCCCAGATTACCTCCTGCTCGTTGAACACGTCCACGTCGTCATCCACCACCACGACGAACTGGAGCTGATTGGTAAAGACGTGCGGCACCGTCCCGACCAGCTTACCGTCCTCTTCGCGGCGCTTCTTGATGGATACGTAGCAGCAGTAACGGCCCACGCCCGAATGCGGCATGTGCACAGCCTGCACACCAGGGAAGACGCGCTTGATCTCGCGATACAGGCTGCCTTCCTTCGGGATGCCCCCTAAGTTAAAGTGGCCCGGATGGCCTGGGAATATCCCCTGCACGATCGCGTCCTTTCGAAACGTGATCGCTGTCACATCCATGTACGGAACCGCCACCTGTGGCTGATAGTAGCGACTGAACTCGCCGAACGGATTCTCGATCTCCGCCGAGTGCGGAGGAGTGATCCCCTCCACGATCATCTCGGCATCGGCAGGGACCAAAAAATCCTTGCCTAGGCTTTCCGAAGGGGTAAGTCGAACAGCCTGGTCGAGGAAACTCCCAATGGTCCCGTAATCGTCGTTGCCGAAAGTCGTCAGCGCTCCTGCCCCGAGATAAAAGGCCGGATGGTGGCCGATCACCATCGCTATCGGAGTCTCTCGGTCGTGCTCTTCGTTTTTCTCGACGATGTTCAAGAGATGCTTGTGGAGCTTACGCTGAAGGGAGACGGTGAGCCGCTTTGGGCTCACAAGCATGTTTTTACAGAAAGAGACGTCGTAAAAATTCTCCTCCGAGTCCTTCATCACCGCTACCATGGTGAGGTAAAGCCCGATGTCCTGCTCATGGTAGCGGAACATCGGCACCCTGCTGAGGTCGATCTCACCGCCCGTCCGCACCACTTCCTTCACGGGCGCCCGGGACAGCGGCACGATCTCCGGCTCGACCCGTCTGGCTTCCCGCCGTGAGAACTCCAGGCTCAAAGGCATCTTGGCATCGGAGGATGCGAGACCTATAGCCCGAGCACAAAGCTCCCGGGTAACAAAAAGGTTGTAAGCCAGGGAAAAATTCGTGGTCCTCCCTTCGAGATCAAGGCTTTTCTCAAAGAGCACCACGCGTTGATCGCCCCGGTCTTCCAGATGCTGGAGCACCGCCGAGACATGAAACTCCCTGGGATCGACCTCGCGGCCGATGCGCAGGATTGCGTCCGGCCAGTGTCGGTCAAGTTCTGCCAGGTAAGTGCGCAAATCTTTGCTCATGAGCGCCTCGGGAAAAAGAATGACAATTTGTATGCAATCCCGGCCTCCCTGTCAACAAAGCCCTCATAACATAGGCGAACTTGCTCTTATCTTCCGTAGAGCGTGGCTACAAAGCCGGAGTCCTCCAACTCCCTTAGAAAGCGTGGCTCGACAAACGTCTTGGCATTGGCACCCTTGGCCTTGGGATTTCTTTTCGCGAGATCCTCTAAAATGACCTCAACGCCTTTTAAATTCGGATAAGGGAGGCGTGCCATCAATTTAATCGCGTAGGCATCGTAGGTCTCCTCCAATGCCACGGGATCTTGGAGTTTGGTGAACTTGGCGATGGATTTGATGCTGGCCTCTTTGTTTGTCTTGTAGAAGTGGATCCCCTCCACAAAGGCTCTGACGAACCGCCGGACTAAATTCTCATTCTTTTGGATAAGAGAGCGAGTAGTAACTAGGCTCGTACCCAAATAGTCAAACCTCATGTCTGCCAGTGAGGCAAACTCGTTGAAGCCCGCCTGTTTGGCCTTGACAACCCATGGGAGTTGAAGCAGGGTAACGTCGATCTGTTCTGCCTGCAGGGCGGCCAAACGGGATGGCTGTCCTCCAAGTTGGAGGATCGTGACATCTTTTTCCGGATCCAGGCCCCATTTTCTTAAAGCCAGTCTTAGCCCGTAATCGTCCGCGGCCCCATAGCGGTTGATCCCAAATTTCTTCCCCTTAAGATCGGCTGGCTTCTTAATGGCGGGGGAGGAGAAGAAAGAATGCTCGAGGGTGTTGAGGAACGTCATGAGAAGCACAACGTCCGACCCTCCTAGGTTTGCAGTAACGGCGGCTGGGCCGGCAAAGATAGCAAACTGCACGTCACCGGAAACCAAAGAGGCAATCGCAGTAGGCCCACCGGTAATGAAGAGAATCTGGGTTTCAAAGCCATATTTGCGTAAGATCCCAGAATCCTGAACGACCCAGAGAACGGCCTGAGATCCGCTAATGGCGCTATGAGAGATATTGACCTTCTCTGCAGGGAAAGCCCTTAAAGGAAAAAGGACAAGGGCTGCCGCAAAGAAAACGGGGCTCCATATCTTCCTCATGTTTTTCCTCCCGGATCCTACGTCCACGCAGACAGAGTTTCATCACATGCCGTCTACTATTAAACTCCCTTACCCGTCAAGAGTCTTGACAGAACGGCATTTGAGGTGTTATTCAACTTGCAAAAGTTGTTTCACAATATGAAATAATCCCTCCAGCAGGCTATGCTGGTTAAGTCCTTAGAAAAGGCCCTTCGGATTTTGCTTTCCTTTGAGTCCCATCGAAAGAGCCAGACTCTACTGGATATCTCGAAGCATACTTCGATACCGTTAACCTCTCTCTATCGCTTTCTCGGTACCCTTGAGAAACATGGCTTCGTCAAGGCCGATGCTGGAGGGAAGTCCTACCAGCTTGGGCCGGCCCTCTTTCGCCTTGGAATGCTTTCCTATGACTCGGTGGATCTCAGGGAGGTAGCAAAAGCTGAGATGGAAAGGGTGGCGGGAATTACCGGCGAATCCATCTTTTTGACAGTTCGGGATGGTAGTAATAGCGTTTGTATCGAGAGCGCTGAGGGGAAGCACCGGGTCAGGCTAACCCAGCGGATCGGAGCGGTCCTCCCGCTTCATGCGGGGGCGGCTGCAAGGGTCCTACTGGCCTATATGCCCGAGCCAGAAAGGCAAAATATGCTTAAGACTCTTGAGCTCCGTGCCTTGGGTCCAGGGACTATTACCAGAAGGACGGTGCTAGAAAAGAAGATCCGGGCGATTCCACGTCGGGGGTTTGATGTGAGCCGGGAGGAGGTCGATGCCGGGTCCTGCGGTGTGGCCCTTCCTGTTTTTTCCGCGAAGGGCGAGGTTGTCGCGGCATTGGCTAGCGGCGGTCCGATTTACAGGTTTACAGACAAGAAAATAAGACAGCTCGTAGATCGGCTATCAAAGGCAAGTCAAATCATCGGGAAGAACCTCGGTTTGACTGGCGAGAGGGTTCTCTCAAAGTGATCTGGCCTACCCGTTTTACGAAATCCATGGTTGAGCGCTACATGGCCGAAGGGCTGTGGACGGAAGAGACCATGGTTTCCAGGCTTCGCAGCTTAGCAAAAGAAAAAGCAGATGCGCTGGCCGCCTCGGATGCTCAGCGGCGCCTCACATGGGCTGAGCTCGACAGTGAATCGTTCCGTGTCGGAAGATCCCTGAGGGAGATCGGACTTAAGCGTGGTGAACTCGTTCTTGTTCAGCTTCCCAACTGGGTTGAGAACCTGCTCACGCGCTACGCTCTTAAGCGTGCCGGGCTGCTTGGCGCATATGTTCCGGTGGTCTGGCGGGAGGCGGAGCTTGAGCGGGTTGTCCGCTCGTCCGGAGCGCGGGCCATTGTGGCGCCCGCAAGATTTCTCGGCACCGACTTTCACGAGATGTTCCAGCGGATGAGGGAGAAATTTCCAAATTTGCAGCGAGGGGTCTTTGTGCGGGGAGAGGTGGCAGGATCGGCTGGCGCTTTCTGCTGGGAGGAGTTCGCAACGGGCAAAGGGGTCGGGAGTCCTGACCCAAAGACTCCCGACCCCCTCGCAGTACAGGAAGATGACGCACAGGCTTTCGAGCCGTGGGAGGTCTCGCTCATTTCTGTCTCGAGTGGGAGCACGGGCGCGCCAAAGCTATGTGAATGGCCTGAGGCCGCACACTGGTTGGCTGGGCGAGGTCTTGCGCAGCGTTTAGAGATTTCTTCTCAGGATGTGGTTGGGATCTTTTGTCCTCTCGGGGGCGGGGCTGGCGCCATGGGTTGGCTTGTCGCGCTGGCCGCCGGCGCCCGAATTGTCCTAGGGGAGTCATTCCACGCCGAGGAAATGCTCGACACCATCAGCCGCGAGCGCGTCTCTTTTATCAGCACGGTACCGACTATCTTGCTGCGGCTCCTTGACGTCTCCGATCTTTCCCGCTGGGACTTGAGCGCGCTCCGACTCATCCGCACCGGCACGGCCGCCATTTCACAGGCGGCCGCACGCGAGGCTGAGCGGCGACTGGGAGCAAAGATCGTCCCGGCGGCCGGGAGCATGGAGGCCATCATGTTCACCCAAACAAGCCCTCATGATCCGCCGGAGATCCGGCTCGGAGGCTCCGTTGGCAGGCCATTACCGGGCGGGGAGGTGAGAATCTTGGGGATCGACGGCGCGCCAGCGCAAGCGGGTGAGGTTGGGGAACTGGAGATACGAGGCGCTTACACGGGCTCCGGATACTTCGGCGATGTCCACGCTACTCAGGCGGCATGGGGTACGCTGGGCGAGGAGGGGTGGCTGCGCACCGGAGATCTAGCATTCATGAACTCGGATAGGAGCCTCTTCATCGTAGGAAGGGTCAGAGATGTCATTGTTCGTGGAGGTCACAAGATATTCCCCACAGAGCTGGAAGAACTCCTAATGCAGCATCCCGCGGTGCGGGAGGCTGTAGTGGTGGGGATTCCGCACGAGAAGCTCGGTGAGGCGACACGGGCATGCGTCGTTCCCCGCGATGGCCAGAGTTTGACGCAGGATGACGTTCGGGATTTTCTCAAGTTGAAGCAAATCGCTACTTATAAGTTTCCAGACGAATTCCTTCTGCTCTACGAACTTCCACGGTTACCGGGGGGAAAGGTGGACCGGAAAAATCTGGCGTCGCGGGAGCTTGGGTTATGAAGAACGGAGGCCCTGATCATGGACTATAAGACCCATGAGGTGAGGGATATTGATGTGCTTGTCATCGGCGGCGGCATAGCGGCGACATTTGCCGCTATCAAGGCAAAGGAGGCAGGCGCGCGGCGTGTCGTGCAGGTTGACAAGGGGACAGTAGGCAAGACCGGCAACAGTTGTTTTGCTGCGGGTGTGATTCATGTCTGTTTTCCGGAAGACGACTTGGATGATCGGCTGTTGCGGCTGACTCGCGCGCAGGGCTTCCTCGCACAACAGGATCTGATCCGGGACCACCTCCAGGATAGTTATCCGATCCTGGAAGAAATGCGACGCTACGGTGTGCGTTTGGTCATGAACCCGGACGGTACCTACCAACGTATGGCTGGTCGTGGCGCCTATCCCGTCGTCACGTTTTATAGCACTCAGCTTATGGATGCGCTCAGAAAGCATGCGCAGGCGATTGATGTGGAACAAGTCAATCGCCTCTACGTGACTGAACTGCTCACGCGAAACGGCGAAGTGAGTGGGGCTGCGGGTTTTCACCAGTACACCGGTGATTTCTATGTCTTCAGGTCCAGGACCACGGTCGTAGCTACCGGGAGCACCTATTACAAGGGGATCCATCCGGGACAACGCGACTGTACCGCTGATGGCTTTGGGATGGCTTACCGTATAGGGGCGACTTTGTGCGGCGGTGAACAAAATGACCAGCCAGCCAACGCGATGCCCGCTAGGGTTGATGTGGGTCCCGGAATGAACAAGTGGATGGGGGAAGGGGGCATTTTCCTGAACGCTAAAGGAGAACGCTTTATGGAGCGCTATAGTCCCAAGCTAAAGGAAAGGTCGGGGCTTCCACAAATCATTGCCTTTTTCTGCATTGAGGCCAGGATGGGTAGGGCGCCTATCCTGATGGATGCCACCCATCTGGGACTGGCGAACATGGAGCGCCTCTATCAGATGCTCCCTCTGCCTCAGCGGGAGTTCGAGAGCGTCGGAGTGGTGAAAGATGGGAAGTTTCAGAAGCCGGTCGAGTTTTGTCCCACCGGTCCAACTACGAGACCGGGCGTTGTTGTAGACCGAAACTACGCCTCGCGGACTCAGCGCCTCTTTGCCGCCGGTGAGGCCTGTTCACCAAGCGCGGTAGTTACGGGCCTAGCTGCTGCTGCGACGTCTGGGGCGAGGGCTGGAATGTCAGCGGCCCGGTGCGCGCGCGACTCTAACGAGGTCGAGCAGGACAACGGCTTGGTGGCCGAGCTTCGTGAGCGGACATTTGGACCTCTAGCGAGAGCCAGGGGTCTGGAGCCCGACCATGTCCTGCTGGAACTCCAGGAAACAGTTATCCCGTACGATATTCTGCTGCTCCGCGAAGGCAGCCGAATGGAACGCGCTTTAAAGCGGGTTGAGACCATTCGCGATCAGGACGTTCCGATGCTTGGGGCCTATGACCTTCACTACCTGAGGTTGTGCCACGAGATCAGGAACCTGGTTTTGACTGCGGAGCTACAGCTCAAGGCTGCCATACAGAGAACCGAAACGCGAAACATATTGCGCGAAGATTACCCTTTTACTGACAACGTGAACTGGCTCAAGTGGATCATGGTGCGCAAGGACGGAGAGAGACAGAAGTGGTGGACTGAGGATATCCCGATTGAGCGCTATCCGGTGGCTCCGAAGCGGGAAGTGGAGCTGGCTTATCTCTGGCGGGTCCCACGCGACCTGGGTATTGTGAGTATTCAGGATGGGAGGGTTCAATGGGCATCCGAAAAATAGACATGAAGCTGTGCATCGGATGCAATGTCTGCGTGGATGTGTGTCCGCTGGACGTGATACGGCTGGATCCTGTGAGCAACAAGGCCTACATCAAGTATCTTCGCGACTGCCAGAGTTGTTTTCTTTGCGAGGTGGAGTGTCCTGAGGATGCCATCGAGGTGGTGGCGGTGCACGAGCGCCGGATGGTGACAGCGTGGTAGCCGGGATTCTTCCAAAAGCTCGTTGTAGGCTGAGCCCTCAGGCCGCGACTGACGGACTAAGCTCCCTCGGGAAGCGCGCTCTCGGCTGCGGCCGATGGGCCTCTGCCATGAGTCGTACCGTCTGTAAACGGACGTCCGCAGCCTCGCTCGCGCTCCCCTCGGTCGCGGGCAAGCACGTCCGCGGCCTTCCTTTTCGTCCCGCTGGGGCACCGGCGTGTCGCGGCTTTTCGTGAGTCCATCAACAACGCGTGGTAGGGAATTGGGGCACAGGGGTAAAACATGAAAAATGACGGTGATGCAAAGACCTTATCTATAAGCGGGCGGCAGAATGCGCCTTGCACTTTAGGCTGTCCTGCGGGGATCGACGTGCCTCGCTACATCGGTTACGTAGCGTTGGGGAGATTTGGAGAGGCAGCGGCAGTGGTGCGCGAGAGGATACCGTTTCCCGCGATTTGCGGCTACATTTGTTACCGGCCGTGCGAGCCTGTGTGTCGCCGCGCATTATGGGAGGCACCAGTAGCGATCAATGCCATCAAGAGGGCTGCGGCTGAGCGGGACACGGGAGTCTGGAGGAAGAATTGGCGTGAGACGATCGCTCCGCCCACGGGGAGACGGGTGGCGATCGTAGGTTCTGGCCCTGCAGGATTGACGGCGGCGTATTATCTTGGAAAGCGGTGCGGGCACGAGGTGACGGTCTTTGAGGCACAGGCGCGGCCCGGCGGGCAGTTAAGAATAGGGATTCCTCCGAACCGGCTCCCGCGCGAGGCGCTCGATCAGGAGATCGGGGTGATATGTGAGAACCGGGTCGAGATACGGTGCAATCATCGGGTCGAGGATTTGGATGAGCTTTTCCGGTCCGGTTACGAGGCGGTTTTTCTTGCGGTGGGAACATGTATCCCACGAGACCTTGAGATAGCCGGGGAGGATCTTGCCGGCGTGTGGAAGGGGGTACAGTTTCTCAAAGAGGCAAATCTCGGGTTTGAGCATGGCCGTCTTCCTGACGTCGGCAGATGCGTGGCGATTATAGGAGCGGGAAATGTGGCCGTGGATTGTGCTCGAACGGCGCTCAGATTGAGAGCAGAAGAGGTGCGGATCTTATATCGGCGGAGTCGAAAGGAGATGCCGGCGTATGAGTTTGAGATGCGGGCGGCTGAGGTAGAAGGGGTAAAAGTAGATTTTTTGGCAGCTCCGGTGCGGATTGAGAAGGAGGGTAGTGTTCTAAAGCTTTGGTTGCAGCGGATGGAGTTAGGGGAAGTAGACAGAAGTGGGCGAGCGGCTCCGCGGCCCGTGGTTGGGAGCGAGTACGCGATTGTTGTAGACACGGTAATGGCGGCGATCGGGCAGATACCTGGAGTTTCTGATGCGTGGGGGCTTGCTAGGAATAGGGATGGGACCGTTGTGGTTGAGAAGGAGACGCTCAGGACCAGTCGTCAGGGTGTATTTGCCGGCGGAGATGTAGTTCTCGGGCCTGTAAATGTTATTGAGGCGATAGCGCACGGAAGGAGGGCCGCACAGGAGATCGATCTCTATTTGGGTGGATCTGGGGAGATTGGCGAGGTATTGGCGCCCGGCGCTGGAGAGGAGATGGAATATCATCCCGATATCCATCCTCATGGGAAAGCTTGCGTTTCTATGATGGAGCTTGCTCCAGGGACTCGGGCGCGGGGATTTGAGCTTGTGGAGCACGGATATACCGAGGAGGAAGCCAGGGAGGAGGCGCTCAGGTGCGTGCGATGTGATTTGTGGAGTGTAAAGGGAGCGCCTGAGGTTTGGTGGAGAAGGCGAGGGTTAAGGCCTTATTGGCTTGGCGGGGTTGATCGTATGGGGCGTGAGAAGGATCGAAGGCATGCACAGGAGTACGGACCTTACACAATCACGTACAAGCATGCCCCCTACATCCCCCATGAATACTCCCCCGACAAATAGCACTGGCCTGTTCTATCCCCATCTTCGCGTGAAGACTTTCTTGTTGGCGAACTCCCGCAGAAGAACAGGAGCTGCGATGGCCAAACCAAGAACGTCGGTGGCTAAACCCGGAGTCATCAAACCCAAACCCGCCACGATCAGAACAACCCTCTTCGGAAAATTGAGAACACGGAAGAGATACCCCTCGACTCCAATGGCTAGAAGCCAGACTCCAGCGATGGCGGTCACTACCGCTGTAAGGACCTCTGTCACGGATCCTCTGAGCAGGAGGGCGGGTTTGTAGGCAAAGATGAAGGGGACGACGTAAGCGACAATCGCTAACCGCATCGCTTGAAAAGCGGTCTTCAAAAGGTCTGTCCCACCAATTGCCGCAGCCGCGTAGACTGCCAAGCAGATCGGTGGCGTGAGGAACGATAGCACAGCGAAGTAAAAGACAAACATATGAGCGGTCAGTGGATCGGTCCCTAGTTGCACCAAGGCTGGAGCGACCAAAATAACCACCAGAATATAAGCCGCAGTCACCGTCATGCCCATCCCCAAAATTCCCGCCGCCACCGCGGCCAGAACCAACAAAAGAAAGAAATTGCCCCCAGCCAGACTCACCACTGCCTGGGAGAAGGTGAATCCCAAGCCCGTGAGAGCCACGATCCCGATGATAAGACCAGCCACCGCGCTAATGATGGAGATCTCCAAGAGCCCCTCACCAGTCTTCTCGAGGATGATCAGGAGCTTAGAGAAAGTCAGTCGGCTCGCCTTTCTTAAGAAGCTAACCAGGAAAACCGCGCCTGTGGCATAGAGGCCTGCCACCTCTGCCTCAAGCCCGGTAAAAAACAAAATGTAGACCAGGACGCCGATGGGAAAAAGAAAAAGCCAACCTTGACCCAAAATATGCTTCAGGTTGGGAAGCTCCTCCCTAGGCAATCCCCGAAGGCCACGTCGAGCTGCCTCTAGATCCACCTGAATAAAGACTGACAAGTAATAGAGCAGGGCCGGGAAAATGGCCGCGATCGCGACTTGGGCGTAGGGTATTCCCAGAAAGGTAGCCATCAGAAAAGCCGCAGCCCCCATGACCGGCGGCATGATTTGACCCCCTGTGGAGGCCACAGCCTCCACCGCTGCCGCAACCTCCGGTCGATAGCCGGTGCGGACCATCATCGGTATCGTGATGGGCCCATCCACAACCACGTTAGCTACAGCGCTTCCAGACATGGTACCGAAAAGGGAGCTGGCCACCACCGAGACTTTGGCTGGGCCTCCCCGGTATTGGCCAAAAAGGGCCAAGGCTCCCTCCGTAAAATAGAGCCCGCCTCCAGTACTAAAGAGAAACTGACCGAAGAAGACAAAGCTAAAAACTACGGTGGCGGCCACTTGAAGGGCGACTCCGAACAGGGAGTTGGGGTCCAAATAGAGGTAGTTCACCAGCCGAGTCCAAGGAATGCCCTGTCCATAAAGGGCGCCTGGAAAGAGGAAGGTATAACGAGCATAGAGAAAAAAAATGAGTACGATAAACAGTATAGGCCAGCCTAAAAGACGTCTTGTTCCTTCGAGGATCAAAAGGATGGCAACTGCTCCAAGGACAATCCTCAGCGGCAGAAGGAGGCCCATGGTTTCAATGATGTCGAAGTAAAAAAGCGCCACGTAAATGCCAACCAGAAGGCTAAGCAAAGAAAATAGGCCGTCGTACCACGGCAGCCGACCGAGCGAGGCTTTGTGGTGCGCTGGGACCACGAGAAAGGTCCCCGCCATTGCCATGGCCAAGAAGACGGCCAGATACTGCTGCATGTAAAAGGTGAAGCCGAAATACAGGGGAACGTTCAGGATGGAAACAATTCCCGTTACGGGGACAAAGGAGAGGACCGTCTTTTCGAGGACGCCAAGCCAGCCCCTGTGTCTGCGGAAGCGAGGCTCCCCTTTGATTTCGATTAGTTGATTTATAGCGTCGGTCCTACGGTTTTTGAGCCAGGAGTTCTTTTTGCAGTCTCTCCATTTCGTCTGTCCAGGCTCCTCGTTCCCGATAGAACTTTATGGCGCCCGGGTGGTAGGGAATGCGAGCTTCTTTGCTGACGAAGCGTTCTGGAGTCCATTCTTTGAGTAGCGGGTGGACCGGACCAAGTTCCTTATAGTTTTCCCACAGAGCTTTGACCATTTGATAGACCGAATCTTCGGCAAGCCCTGCCCGGCCGACAAGGTAAATGTCATATCCCCAGAGGTACATCTCCTTATCAACGCCCGTCTTGCCTGGTCCGGGCGTTACTTTCACCGGATAACCCGGATATCTGGTGTTGGTCCGTTTCACCGCATCCCTAGCCGGCTCCAGAGGCAGGAAGCGAGCCCCTTTCCTGGCGTTTAACTCCTCAATAACCGGCATGCCGATCGTAGCTGTCCCCGACGCGTCAGCCCTACCCTCGATGACGGCCTTCACTCCTCCCGGAGGACTATCTACGGACACGATTTTGACATCGCCAAATGAGAGCCCACCGTTGGCCAGGATCGCTTCTGTCTGGGCTTGCAACGACGGGGTCGGGAAATTTCCGGCCACCCTCTTCCCCTTGAGTTCGGCGATCTTCGTTATCCCCGAGTTGGCGGAAACGACCAGGCTGATCGAATTCGGTATCGTAACCGCCACGAGGCGCAGCGGAAAGCCCTTTCCTTCGGAAAGCCTTTGATAAGTGGACTGGCCAAGGTAGCCCTTCTCCGCATCCCAGTTATTCACCACTCCCAAGTCGATCTCAGCCGTTTCCAATAGGGGATACCAGCCCACCGGCCCGACCATGGGCTTGACCGTTGTCCTGATTGCCGTATTTTTGGCGACTACAGTGGCCGCGGCAGTTCCAATGATGTTGAACATTGAACCCATAGGATGAGTCCCGATGCCAACTGTCTTGGGCTGAACCTCGGCCGCCGACGCAGGAACGCTAAAGGCCAAGACCCAACCCGTGGCGAGAATTCCGATCCAAGCTTTCTTCATCGAATCCGTCTCCTTTCCCGATACACGCCACTTACATAGCCGAATACCGTTTTGTTGTCTACGCAAATCTATTTATTTAACCCCCAGCTCCTGGCGGACGATGCGGGTGCCGGCGACCATGGCTTTGAGCTTCTCGACTGCGATCCAGCGCGGGCTCTGGCCCATGCCGCAGTCGGGGTTGACCCATAGCTTTTCCGGTCGGATATATTTAAGCGCGGTGCGAATCCGATCGGCGACTTCCTCTGGAGTCTCGATCTCATAGGCCTTCACGTCGACCACGCCCATGCCCAGCTCACGATCAACGGAAAACTCCTTCCACAACTCAATCTCCGCCATCTGCCGGTTGGCAAACTCCAAGACGAACTGGTCCGCTTTGGCTTCCATAATCTTCGGGAAAAGCTGACGGTAAGTGCGGCGGGACATTCGCGGCCGGCCGGCATGCGTGCCGAAACAGATATGAAGGGCGACTTTGGCCTTGACCCCATCGACCGTAGCGTTGAAGAGCCTCGCCATCTCGGTTGGCTCTTCCCGGAGGTGCACGTATGAGGGCTCGTCGACCTGGATGAAGTCGGCGCCGGCCTCGACCAGGCCCTTGAGCTCGGCGTTGATGATCCTGGCGAAGTCGTAGGCGAGGTCGAACGTGTTTTTGTAGTGCGTGACAAGGTTACATTCACGAGCGAAGTTCAGCGGCCCGGCGCAGGTCGCTTTGGTAGGTTTCGTCGTGTGGCGCTTCAAAAACTTGAACTCGTCGACAATCCCCATTCCCTCGGGAGCGCGGATCGGACCCACGACATCGTGGCGGCGGATGAAGTCATAGTGGATCGGGCCGAGCTGGCGAAGCGGCGGCTCCTTGGCCGGGCGAACGTTCTCGAACCGCGCCATGTAGCCCCGGTAATAGCCCATCGTCCGCCGCATCTCCCCGTCGCTGATGACATCGATGCCGGCCTCCTCCTGATCCAGAATGGCTAGACGGACGGCGTCGTCTCCGACCTCTTGGATGTCAATCGAACCAAGCTCTCGGCCCGCCGCGGCATCGCGGAACACGTAGAGCCACCCCGGCCGACCATGGCTCCCGACGACGCTTGTGGGCAATACCGGTAGCTTGTGATCTGCCATATTTCATCTCCCCTTTTCATGGAGAAGGCATAAAGCCCTTATCCATCCATTCGCTGAGATCGGCGCCGAACCACTCCGAGGGAAGCTCCCTTCCCAACCCCTGCTCCTTGCACGCGTCGTAGATGAGCTTGCCGGTAGCCGCGAACTGGATGCCCACGCCGGTATTGCTCTTGTAGTAGATGATCTGCTGATCGCTGGCTCGACCCGGGTGCTTGCCGATGAGCACGTCGCCAAGCTCACAAATCTTATCCCATTGGACTTTCCCCTCGTCGATCAGATCGAGGAGCTCGCGCTGCTGGTTATTTACCGCCGTCTCCCGGTTGTTGAGCACGATCAAATCGCTGCGGATCATCGTTGCCGGATCCGCTTCCGTGCGGCGGTGGACGCCGTCGGTGTTGGCGATCGTGGTGACGAATTGCCCGGGCTCGAGCCAGTTGCCGTCGAAGACGGGCTCAGAGGAATTGGTGGCGCACATGACGATGTCCGAACCCTTGATGACCGCCTGCGCGTTCGTCACGGGCTGGATCTCGACGTCGAGCGCTTCGGTCATCTCCGCGGCAAAGCTCTCCCGGTGCTCGCGGCTCGGGCTGTAAACTTTTACACGCTCGATCTTCCGGACCAGACAGATCGCTTCCAGATTGCGCCGCGCCTCGTTCCCCGAGCCGAATATCCCGACCACTTTGGCATCCTTCTTGGCAAGGGCGCGATGCGCGACACCCGTCGTGGCGCCTACCCGGAGCGGCGATAGGCTAAAGTCGTGAATCAGCGCGAGCGGCTCGCCGGTCTCGAGGCTGAAAAGGAGCACGAAACCCCAGCTTCGCTTCTTCGGCGACGGAAAATCCATCCTTTTCCTGCCGCCGACCATGTGCTCCCGCACGATGGTGGAATCGTAGCGCAGCGCCGCAACGCCGAAGCTCGGTACCGCGCCGGAAATGATATTGGCCATGTAGCCGGCCTTGTCCAGGTCGGGAGGAACCTTATAGCGCGTGCGCGGCCGATTGACCGCGATCCCCTTCGCCTCTTCAGCAAAGGCCCGCTCCATGGCCTCAATGCAGTCGGCCATGTTGAGAACCTGCCGGGCCACATCGTCCGTGATCAAGAGCATGCGTGATACCTCACCATTGGCAGCCTCCTCTACCGCTTAAAGAGAGCGCGGTAGAAGCCCTGCTGATCCAATTCTCTTACAAAGGTCTCGTCCATTATATCGGGGGCTTTGACTTCCCTGCCTTTGTCCGCGCCCGGGGTCATCGCGATAACGGTCTCCATGCCCGCATGGTTGATATAGGGAACTTCCGGAACCCATTCCCTATAGGCATCGTAGCTCTTCACCAGCAATACTGGATCAATCCCTTTCAAATACTTGGCCATGACTTTCAACGAAGCTTCTCGCTGCATGTGAAAAACCGCGAGCGCGCCGGAGTAGGCACGGATGAATTTTCGGAAGGTATCCGGCGATTTCTTGAGGATCGAGCGTGTCGAGATCACAGCCGTGTTCTGATATTCGAGACCTGCCTTGGAGAGGTCCATCAATTCCCGGTAACCGAGCTCTGCTGCCCTTATTGTAAAAGGCGGCTGGAGGGTGGCGGCCTGGATTGAATTGCCAGCGAGAGCCGCCATAATCGAGGGGATATCCCCGATCTGTATCAAGACTACATCTCTGCCCGGTTGGAGCCCCCATTTCTTGAGCGCAAACAGAGCGGCAACATCGTAGAGTCCCCCGAATCGCGTGATCCCGAGCCTCTTTCCTCTGAGGTCGCCGGGGCCGCGGATATCGGACAAAGCGTAGATGGAAACGTTGATCTTATTGACCGCCCCGGCAATGGCCACGGGGTCGCTGCCGCGGGCATAAGCGGAGATCACCGAGCTTACGCCCGCGAGGGCCACCTGAATCTCCCCGGCAAGCATCGCCGCCATCACCCTCGCGGCGGAGTTGATATAGATCAGATCGACTCTGAGACCCTCTTTTTCGAACAGACCCAGCTCTTTGGCGATCCAAAACGGAGCCCCCGAAGGGACCAGCGCTGAATAGCTGGCACGAACACCCTCAAGGGGTTTTCCCGTACCGGGAACCTGCGCTGCTACGAGCTTGGGGATGAATAAAGAAATTGCGGCAAGGATATACAGGCCTATGTTTAGATTCACGGATGAACGCTCTCCAAGAACCAATCTGTGGGGATTTCTCGACCGATCCCCTTCGCCCGCGCCTCCCCGTAGACGCCGGCTCCGACCGCGGCAAACTGAATTCCCAGGCCAATGTTATTGATAAAGCACGTGGCTTCCTCGGGAGAGCCCCTACCCTGCGCCTTTCCTCCGATAATGTCCTTTAACTCCGGGGCGTCCAGCCAGAAGGGCGGTTTCGCCCTCGCCGGTTTGCCACCCCGGGGAGCGCGCAGGTAATCCAAAGGATCATGGGCTGCAATTCTTTCATCACCGAATCCGGCGATAAAATTTTCCGGGGCGAAGTTCCGCGCGTGGATCGCAACGCGATCCGCCTTTCGGATCGTCTCCTCGCCGAGCTCGCAGTCCTTGACGCACGTGAAGTGGATGCCCGGACGAACCCACTCGGGCTCGATCACGCGGGTGATGGCGTTGGTGGCAGCAACCAGAATGTCGGCGTCATGGGCCGCCTCCTCGGGTCGCGATACGGCCTCGACCGGGATGCCGACCTTTTTCTCCATTTCCTGCACGAATGATCTGCGGCGTGCCTCCGTCGGGCTAAACACTTGGACCTTGGTTATCTTTCGCACGGCGCACATCGCCGGCACGTGTGCTCCGGCCTGCCAACCCGCGCCGAACAGGCCCAGCACCGACGAGTCCTTCCGGGCCATCTCCCGCGCCGCCAGAGCGCTGCTGATGGCAACGCGCAGGCGCTGGATCACTCCGTCGGGAAAGATCGCCAGCGGCTCGCCGCTCTCGGCCGAGAAAAGGAGAATCAAACCGACCCATTTCCCTCCGGGCGCGACAGGATCTTTTTTCTTCGTTACCCGACCCTCTTGCTCTTCCCAACGGATGACATCCGAATTCAGCCGGAGTGCCACGACCTTGGACTCCTGGAGGCCGCCCTCCATCGATTTGAAGACGTAGACACCGCCTTCGGTCGTCGAGGGGAGATACATGTCCGTGCGCGGGCGGTTCACGGCCTTGCCCTCCGCCTGTTCCCGGTAGGCCTTCTCCAACCAAACCAGGGAGTTCTCTACGGTTAGGAGGGACTCGATCTCTTCATTATTGAGAATGAGCATAGCAGGATCCTCTTTGCATCAGTTTAGACCTCAGCATCCTCGGAGAGATGTTCAGGCTCGATTCCCCTGCGAAGCCTATACCAGCTTGAGAAAATCGGTGTCAAGGACAGCCTTTCATTTCTTACCTTGGCTGAGTAATCACGTCGACTAGCGCCGGGCGGCGGTTTTCGCGAACGAACTTCACGGCACGCGCCAAGCTCCCTGTAACCTCTTTGGGATCTTCAATCGGCCCTTCCGCATAAACGTCGAAGCCCCGGGCGATCGTGGCGAAATCGACCTGCGGGGACTCGATGCGGAAGCCGATTGCTTTGTTCTCTACCGGCCGGTTCCGCCGGACGGCCAAGCGCTGCGCATGCTCCTCGTCGTTGTAGTACGAGCGGTTATTTGTCATGACCACGAGTAACGGGACCTTGAGATGGGAAGCCGTCCAAAGGCCGCTCAGTGTGTAAAGCAGATCTCCGTCAGATTGGAGGTTTACGCAAATACAGTTCGACAGCGACTCTGCCAACGCGGCGCCGATGGAAGCCCCGATCCCGTGTCCGAGGCCGCCACCGGGATTGCCCGCATAGAATTGCTCAGGCTCCCGTAGATCCAACAGCCGCTTCGCCCAGACTGATGTTCCGGTGCCCGTATTCACCAAAGACCAGGAATGGGGCTTTAGAATTTCCTGCAGCTCCAGAATAAGTCGCGGCAAAGAGACCGGCTTAAGCTGCCACTGCCGCTCGGCCTCCTTTCGCCACCGAGCCCGAATTGCGTCGTGGCGCTGCGCGATTTGCTCTACACGTTCTTCGATCCGCGTGCGCGCCGATTCATTGCCGGCGAGAATCCGTGAGGCCATCATCGTCATTTGCGGGAGGGCGACCGCGGTATCCGCGATGATGGAAAGATCGGTCGGCACCAGCCTCCGGGCTTCGCCCCAGCTCCTCACGGTGAAATCTTCCATCCCGATTCGGACGAGCCGCGCCGCGGGATTGAGCAGCCGTTCATGCCTTTCCGAAAGTCGATGGATCGCCCAGTAGAGGTCAATGACATCGAGGGCCAGTACCACGTCCGCCTCCCCTAGGACCTCTTTTTCGGATCCAGTCACCGTAAGCGGATGAGTTGTCGGTATGTTAAAGCGCAGCCCCTGGTCGATCACCGGGAGCCCCAGCATCTCTGCAAATGAAACTAACGACTTCCAGGCGCCGGCTTTTCTCCCTACCATGCCGGCGATGATCACAGGATTCTTCGCCTGGAGGAGGTCCCGCACAACCGCTTCCAGTCTCTGTGGGTCGCCAGAAGGAGAAGCCGGGAGAAGGTGATTCTCCGAGAACTCCAGACCCGGAATCTCCTCTATCCGATCCTCTTGGAGTTTCGCATCATAGCAAAGGTACACTGGTCCCATCGGTTCCGTGAGCGCGATCTTGCAGGCACGGGCGAAGGACTCCACCACGCCAGGTAAAGTGGTGGGTTGATAGTCCCACTTCACGTAGTCGCGCACCAATTGGCCCTGAAGATGGGCCGTGTGAACTGGCGCGAGGCGGGGAAAGGGCTCATCGCCCGTCGGATCCGACGGGCCCGTCGCGCCGACGACTACTACCGGCACGCGGTCGATCCAGGCATTGTAGATCGCCATCGAGGCATGCTGCAGGCCGACCACGTCATGGCAGATGGCGAGCCCCACCTCACCCGAGGCCCGCGCATATCCATGAGCGATGGCCACGGCGATCTCCTCGTGGCAGCACAAAACGATTTTGGGCCTTTCGTTTCCGCCATAGTTCACGATGGAGTCATGCAATGCGCGAAAGCTCGACCCCGGGTTGAGCGCCGCGTACTTAAATCCGTAATTTCGCATGAGATCCACCATCAGATCGGAGCCGTACTCTGGATCTTTTCTCGACTGCACCGCTTGTCCCCCCAGCAGACCGATGTTGTGCTTTCGGCTCGAGCGCGCTTAGTTAGAATAACGTAGCGAAACAAGAATAGTCTTTTACCAAATCGGCGCTCTACCGCCAACTAAGCCGTTGCTGAAGCCTATATCAGGCTCAAAAAATCGGTGTCAAGAGTAGGAGGCCAGCAAAGAGCCGTTGACGGCAGGCAAATTATCGCCATAGAATGCACCCATTGAATAAAAGGTTACGGTGGCCAACAGGGCGGGCTACCAAGATAGGAAAGGCAGGAGGTAATATGGCAAATCTGAGTCTCGACCGTGCCAAGACCGCGGTACTCTGCATGGACGTTCAACAAGCTCCCGTGAGAAGAAGCGCCATGTTCAAGGAGCGCAATGTGGGGCAAGCGGCTAAGAGGGTCCTGGACGGGGCCAGAAAGGCCGGAGTCCTGGTTATCCACGTCAATATTGATCATCAGCCAGCCTTCTATTCGCCGAGGAACAATTTTTTACAGAAGATAAGGATCCCTCTCTTGTCCGCCCCCGGCGTGGATGTGGCCGAGCTTTTAGAAGTTGTCGATGAGGTTAAGCCGGTGGAAGGCGAGCCCGTGATCCGAAAGCCCCGGATGAGCCCTTTCGTTGGAACAGCTCTCGATGGCATGCTGCGGAGCAGGGACATCGACACGGTGGTCTTAATGGGCGTGGCCACTGAATTTGTCGTCGAGGCGGCGGCCAGACACGCCGCTGACCTCGACTATCGAGTGATAGTCCTGGAAGATTGCTGCGCCTCCTTTTCAGAGGAGGCCCATAGGGCTTCCCTACATGTCATGGATCATTTGGCTACGGTGGCCACGTCGGCAGACTTTCTGGAAAGCATTGGATAGTATTTAGCTTATTTTTTTGGCTTGATGGCCATGGCAAAAGGGTATAGAGTTGCCTCCCATGCAAAAATTGAGCGAACGCTTCCAAGGTTTATTTATTCCTCATGTGACTCCATTCGATGAGTCTGGCTCGCTGGACCTAGAAAGCCTCGAACAGCTTGCAAGTCATTTCGCTGCCGTGGGCGGGGTTTCAGGTCTTGTCTCCTGCGCCCGCATCGGTGAGGGACCGGTTCTTACGGTAGAGGAAAAGCGAAGTACATATAGGGTGGTTGGAAAGATTACACGGAAGGCTGGACTAATCCATGTCGCTGCCATCTGCCCACAGTCGACCGAGGAGGCGATCAGGCTGGTTCGGGATCTTGAGTCGCTGCCGGTGGACGCGGCGATGATCTTTCCGCCGCTCCTCTTCGCTTGGGGAAAGGTGGGCGGCGAGTTTAAATTCCGCTTCTTTGAAGACATTGCCCGCCAATCAGATCTTCCGCTTGTTCTCTTTCAGATCCCGGTAGCCAGCTATTGGTATGATGTGCCGACCATCTGTCGCATCGCTCACATTGAGAAGGTTGTTGCCTACAAGGAGGCTTCCTTTAGCGTCGATCTCTTCACTGAGACCATGCGTGAACTGGAGCGGCAGGGTTGCACCATGCAGGTCCTTACGGGTAATGACCGGTTCGTCGCGCAGAGTTACGTCCTAGGCACGAACGGTGCCCTCATTGGCATTGCGAACCTAGCCACCGAAAAGTGGGCCGCCATCGATAGGTCGGCTCGAGCCGGCAACTATCAAGAGGCGATGGTCATTCAGGAGGAACTTCGTGAGCTTCAAGATCTCGTCTTTGGCGAGCCTATTGTTGAGGCTGTGGCGAGGATTAAGACCATCCTGCGGTACCAAGGCATTATCAAAACAGATGTTGTTCGGCGGCCTCAACTCGGAGTGACATTGGTGGAGAAGAAAAATCTCATTGAGAGTTACTGCAAGTTAGGACTGGCAGAGGTCCCGGAGAGACCGGGCTTGAGTCCCTAGACGCGATAACTCGTTCCACAAAGGGACACGCTCATCTTTCGAACCGTTAGGTTCGACATCCCCACCAGCAGGCTACCAAAATTTCCTGGAGTCAACTTGCAGCCGGCCGTTTTTTACTCCTGAGACGTAGGGGGCTTCCCCCTTCAAAGGAGCCACAGGATGGAAGACAAAGCGTTCAAGGGAATTTTCCCGTACATTGTGTCGCCGGTTGAAGAAGGATCTGGCCGTGTCAAGGAAAAGGTGCTTCGCGATCTGGTGGAACATCTGATCGCACGGGGAGTCCACGGCCTAAGCCCCCTGGGAAGCACCGGCGAATTTGCCTACTTAACCTTTGAGCAGCGAAAAGAGATTGTCCGCATTGTGGTGGAGGCCGCTGCTGGCCGCGTGCCTGTTGTGCCCGGAGTTGCCGCTTTTTCTACTACTGATGCGTTACAGCAAGCTGACAGCTTCGTAAAACTCGGCGCGGATGGTTTGGTCGCGATTCTTCAAGCCATGTACCCTCTGTCTCGTAGCGGGCTCGAGGGCTACTTTCGGGCTATCGCTGAATCCGTGCCGTGTCCCATAGTTCTTTACACGAATCCCGGCCTGGGGACCGCCGATCTGGGCCCGGATACGGTCGAGGGCTTGAGCCAGGTTAGAAACATCCGCTACGTCAAGGACGCCTCCGGGAATACGGGGCGGATTCTAAGCATTCTGAACCGTGTCGGTGATCGCATGAA
>JACPAM010000259.1 GCA_016180805.1 Deltaproteobacteria bacterium
AATATCCCGGGCCCGGCTTCCAAGGCATCGGAGCGAACAGCGCGGAATCGAGCTACTACTCCTGGGTCGACCAGCACAACACCTTCGGGCTCGGCGAGGACGTGCCGATGTCAACCGGGAACCTCAACGATGGTTTGATCGCGCTGAAAGACGGCCAGATGGTCATTTTGCCCGTGCCCTACCCACTCGGGTTCTACGCCAAAGGCTTCGACGGGCGCATCGACGATCCGAACGCCGGCTGGAAGGGCCGAGGATTGTGGACCACGAGCGGCGACCGCGCGCCGTGGCTGAGGGAGGGCGGCAAGGGCTCGAAGCCGGTAGCCGTGCACTTCCAGCTTCGCCCCGACCCGCTCGCGAGGTGAACGGACCGCGACAGTTACGCAGGCGGAAACTGTGGAGGACTATTATGTACGGCTGGCGTGGCCGCATTGGCCTAATTTTTCCATCCCGGGGTGATACCTTTGTGTATGAGTTCTACAAGATGCTGCCCGAGGGCTTCATCGCCACCCCCGCCATCAACCGCGTGCGCGCCATGGTGCCCGTCGGATCCGAGCGCGAGGCGGAGTTACTGGCGGAGATCCGCCGTCGAGTGCCAGTCCCCTTCATCGTCGGGGCGCGCGCGGAGGCGGAGGCCCTGATGCACCTCGGGATAAGGCGCATGGTGATTGCCACCCCCTTTGAGGAGGAGATCACGCAGCGCGAGCGCCGCTTCCTGGAGTCGCAGGGGTTCGAGGTTCTTTCGGCGCGCGGTCTGGGAATCCGACGCAACGTCGACATCGGGCTCGTCGCCAACGAGGCATCTTATCGATTGGCCCGCGAGCTGCTTGCCGCCCACCTCGAGGCCGACGGCGTCTTCATACCGTGTCCACGCTGGCCGGTCTCTGTCAATCTGGAGGCCTTGGAGCGAGACACCGGCAAGCCGGCGGTGGGTAGCGTGCAGGCGCTGCTGTGGAAGGCGTTGCGCACCCTGGGCTACAGGCAGCCCATCCTCGGCTATGGCCGACTGATGGCAAGCCTGGCCGACTGAGCAGGCCGTCGCCCGGGTCCTTCTCCGCGTGTTCCTGGCCAATGCTGTCATCGCCGCGGAAACCGCATTTATGAGGCGCAACGTTCTCCTACTGTAATCCGCGCATTTTTCTGCTAGCATTTTGCCAGCAATGCCTTACATCATCGGCACCGCTGGACATATCGACCACGGCAAGACCAGCCTCATCAAAGCCCTCACGGGGATCGACACCGACCGCCTGAAGGAGGAGAAAGAAAGGGGCATCTCGATCGATCTGGGCTTCGCCCATCTGGACCTTCCCGACGGAACCCAGGCCGGCATCGTGGATGTCCCCGGCCACGAGCGGTTTATTCGCAACATGCTCGCCGGGGCGCACGGTATAGACCTCGTCCTTTTCACCGTCGCGGCCGATGACGGGGTCATGCCCCAGACCGAAGAGCACTTCGACATCGTTCACCTGCTGGGCGTCAAGCTCGCCATCTTCCTGACCACCAAAGCTGATCTGGTCTCCCCTTCGCGGCTCACTGAAGTCGAGGAGGAGATCAAAATTCTCACTCTGGGGACCGCTTTCGAGGAGGCCCCGATCATCCCGTTTTCGGCCGTTACCGGACAGGGGCTCGAGACGCTCCGGGAGCAGACTTCCCGCATGCTCCACGCATGCGAGAAGCCCGCTCCCGGAGGCTATTTTCGCCTGCCCGTCGACCGCGCCTTTGTTCTCCAGGGACACGGCGTGGTGGTGACCGGAACGGCACTCAGCGGAGAGATCAAAGTCGGCGATCGCGTGCGCTGCCTTCCCGGCGGCCAGACTTTTCGGGTTCGAAGCCTCCAGGTGCACAACCGGCCCGTCGAGGTCGCGGGCTGGGGACAGCGGATCGCCCTCAATCTGACCGGCCAGGAAAGAGCCGCGATCGAGCGCGGACAGGTGATCTGCCATGAAAAATTGAGCCTGACCTCGGACCGCTTCGACGCGCTCCTTGAAGTACGCCCCGCGGCCGGCAAAGGGATCAAGAATCACCAGCGGGTTAGGATCCATCTTGGCACGGCCGAGCGGATGGCAAAACTCATCCTTTTGGGTGCCAAAGAGAAGGCGGAGCCCAAAGAAACCACCTACTGCCAGATTACCCCCACGCAGCCCGTGCTCGTCATGCGCGGGGACCATTTCATCGTGAGAGATGAGACGGCGCAGCGCACGCTCGGCGGAGGCATCGTCATCCACCCTTGGGCCAAGAAGCACAAACGGGCGGAGGCCGACCTGCAAAAGAGACTGGAAGGGCTCCACGCCGCGGACCTCCCCGCATTGATCGAGCGGTTCATCAACGAGAGCGACGACTTTGGGCTTCCCGATGATCCCATTCAGCAATTTCTGAACCTGAGGGAGGAAGAGGTTCGGACGGCCTTGGAAAAGATGGCGACCCTTCGTGCCGTCAGCTCCGAGGGTGAAAGGCTCTACACGACGGAGACGAAGTGGGAAAGACTCAAGGAAAATATGCAGCGGGCCTTGCACGCTTTCCATCAGGACCATCCCCTCGCCCCCGGCATGGATATGGAAGAGCTCAGAGTCAAGCTTCCCTACGCCGTCAGCCCCCGGCTCTTTCGCGCCCTGGTCGACATTCTCGCCGAAGAAGGGGTCCTCGCCCGTGACGGCAATCTACTCAGCCTGGCGGGACACCAGGTCCGCCCCGGCGAGGAGGTGCGGCGGCTGATGGAGCGAATCCGGCGGCTGCTCGAGGCCAGCGCGCTCGCGCCGCCGGATCTCAGACAGATCGAAAAAGAGCTCGCCGTGGAGCGCGCGAAGCTCGCCGAGGTCGTTCGGCTGATGGAACGCGACCAGGCGATTGTCCGGGTGGCCACGGACCTCTATTTTCTCCGCGACCACGTTGACAAGGTGAAGGGGGTTCTGTATAAGTACCTCGCCGATAACAGCGAAATCACCGCCGCTACCTTCCGGGATCTTCTCGGTTCCAGTCGGAAGTACACGATCGCTCTTCTGGAATACTTCGACCGTGAAGGGGTCACGGTCAGAATCGGAGACGCGCGACGACCGAAGACTCCGCTCTCCCCTGGAAGGCAAGGGGCGCCGCGCTGATTGCCTTTAACTCAAATGCAAAGTCCCACCTCCGTTATTTTGACTTTCACATTTTGCAATTTTCATTTTGAATTGGAGACCAGATGAAGCTGCTCAGACGGAAGGCGCTGCGCCTGACCCGGCACGTTAAGTCCGCGGGTTGAGCCGCGAAACTCGGCCCGGCCGAGCTCGTGCAAGTTCTGCACGGTCTTCCTAAATTCGAAGACGCGGATCTGATCGTCGGAACGGAAACCGCCGACGACGCCGGCGTCTATCGCCTGCGCGCCGACCTGGCCGTGGTGAACAGTGTCGATTTCTTCCCGCCGATCGTCGACGATCCTCATACGTTCGGGCAGGTGGCGGCGGCGAACGCCCTCGGCGACATTTACGCCATGGGGGCGGAGCCTAAGACCGCGCTCAATATAGTCTGCTTTCCGAAAGGCAAGCTGGGCATCCAAGTCCTCAACGAAATCCTCAAAGGGGGATCGGAAAAAATCCGTGAGGCCGGCGCGGTCGTCGTCGGAGGCCACAGCATCATCGACGACGAGATCAAATACGGGATGGCGATCACCGGTGTGATCCATCCCGATCAGGTGATACGCAACGTCGGCGTTCAGGAAGGAGACGCGCTCATTCTCACGAAGCCTCTTGGGACCGGGATCATCGCCACCGCGCTCAAGAAAGACAAGGCGCCACGGGAAAGCGTCCAGGCTGCGACCGCCTCCATGGTCATGCTGAACAAGACCGCCGCCGAGATCATGCGCAACCATCCCGTCCACGCCTGCTCCGACGTCACCGGCTTCGGTCTTTTGGGCCATGCGCTGGAGATGGCCAGCGGGAGCAGCGTCACGCTGATCCTGGAAGCGGCAAAGCTGCCCGTCTTCCCGCGGGCTCAGCGCCTCGCCGAGAAAGGCTACCTGACGGGGGGCTGCAAGCGGAACCGTGGATACCTGAAGGACAAGGTGAGCATCGAAAAGTCGGTGCGCGAGGGGCTCGTGGAAATAGCCTACGACCCGCAAACCTCCGGCGGACTTCTGATCGCGCTCCCGCATAAACGGGCCGCAAGGCTCGTCGAGGAGTTGCAGGCCAGCGGAGTCAAAGCCGCGACCATCATCGGCTACGCGACTTCCCTCCAAAAGTCCTGGGTCCGGCTGGTTTGATCCTGCCGCCGCAGATTCGGCTCCCCGGCCTTCAGTGACGCCCCGACTCCCTGCTGCGGTGGGCTTTCTTCCCGTTCACATTTATTGTATTCTTTCCTGGGGAGAGCCAAAATTATGGAGTCTACAGCTACGAAATTGGAACAGCGTGTGACCGTAACAATTCCCTCTTTGACGAAATCATACAGGCCGGTAAGGCTTATCGCCGTTCCCCGGCCCCCCGGGCCCGGTGATGGTTATTGCTGGAGGGGTGTAACATGGCCGCACGTAAGACATCGAGACGCATGACCAAAAGAGAATTCGTCAGGCAAATCAGTCACGGCACTCTCGCGACCGACCAAGCCATCGGCAAGATGGTGGACGAGCTGCAGGGCTACGAGCGAAAATACGGGATGCGCTCCGAGGTTTTTTACGCGCTGATCCCGGGCACCCCCGCGGAAGATCACCCGGACTTCCTTCAGTGGGCGATTTGCTACCGGAGCTATTTTCGCACTTTACAAGCCAAGTTCCCCTTTAAAGAGCTAGCGCGCTATGCGGTTTGAGGGCCGCCGGCGCGCAGATCTCATCGATCGCTGTTGGTCCATCTATCTTTGTCTCATCGACGCCTTCACGCCCCCTCTCCGCACCACATACACGACGCGCAAGGAAAAGTTCTCTCTTTTAGCGGACAAATTGAAGATTTCATTCGCCACGCCAAAACTTTCCTAGCTTCCCGCTAATCGCTGTCGGGTGTAAGTGCGCCGAGCTCTCATTTTACCGCGCGCAAACGGGCGGCAAAGCTCGTCGAGGAGCTGCAGGCCAGCGGAGTCAAAGCCGCAACCGTCATCGGTTACGCAACCTCCCTCCAGAAGGCCTGGGTCAGGCTCGTCTGATTTCGCTGCGCCGCAGGCTCCGGCGTCCGTCGAGGAAACCCACCTCTGGAGCCTCTACATGCTCATCATTTTGGCGCTGCCAGGAGCATGCCGTCACGGATGCTTTTTGGCAGCCCTGCGGGAAGTTTCCACACTTTCGCAATTACGAAAACGTGAAAGCGTCCAACCGCCTCGCGCTCCCGGCGATAGTTGTGGACTTGCACAATTGCGCAAATACAGCAAGCTCCAGCGACCTTTGGGAATGCCAGGGATCGCGTAGGCGGATATCACGCACGGAAAAGCACGCCAGTGGCCGGATCTTTTGGAGCGCGGGAAGTAAAAATTCTGCTGCGGCAACTCGTGGCGTAAATTGCGGATTAGCGGCGGTGCTATCCCGGCATCGAGTGACTCCTCAGATGCCCCAAAGAGCTATGAGCGGACTCGACCCCTTTTCGACCCCTTTTTGCTCGACCCCTTTTCGACCCTTTTTCGACCCCTTTTTAGCCTCGCTCATGCTTTGTCTCTAAGCCAAAGTTAATCCACAGCGCGGGAAGTTTGCAAAATTTCAGGGCATTTCCTTGTCAAGACTCCCGCCCTAACCGTCACTTATTAGCCGTTGACGGTTAGCCGCTAATTGGAATAAAAATGACCATGAACGGTAAAGGGGCTACTTTTTGCGAGCTCTACAGCCCATGGAAAACCAGCCTGTCCCCTTTCTCCAACCCACGCGGTCGCCCATCCGGGCTTCTGCTCTAGGCGCGATGCAGGCTCAAGGAAGGGTACAGAAA
>JACPAM010000111.1 GCA_016180805.1 Deltaproteobacteria bacterium
GTAATTGTAACCGAAAGGGTGTTTCTCTTTGCGGAATTTGATGATCTCCCGAGCCAGGCTTACCGGGTTCGGCTTTTTCGGTTCTGCTTTCATATCTTTAGCCTCGGCCAAAAGGCCTGCCGTGCTTCCCTTTGAAGCCGGAGGGGGGGCGAGGAGAAAAGCCGCGGCGGCGCAGGGGGCTTCGGGACTCCCTTCGCTCCACGGGACTACGCCACGCGACCCACCGGGCCTGCGCTCGGACGAAGCTTCCGGAATTCCCTGCGAAGTAGCCCTGAAAGCTGTCAGTTCCGGCTTTCATCCGGCGCAGTCCTCGGTCGGTACCCGCTGCTCCGTCCCACAGCCTGCTTGCAGGCGGTTAAGATGGTTTCGCTCGGGGAGCCCGCTCAGCCCACAGCGCCCGAGGGGAGCGCGAGCGAGGCTGCGGACGTCCGATTACAAGCGATTCGACTCACGCCACAAACCCATCGGCCGCAGCCGAAAGCACGCTCCCCGAGGGAGCTTAGTGACGGGGACAGGCACGCAAGCGAGCCAGTCCCCTCCCGAGGGAGCTTAGTGACGGGGACAGGCACGCAAGCGAGCCAGTCCCCTTGCCACGGCCTGATGCTCGGCCTCCGTTGAGCTTTCGGAGGAATTCGAGCTAGGCCAGCATCTCTACCCGCGACTCCACCACGCGGGTCGAAACGATGTGCCGTTTTAGTTGCATCTCCTCCGGGTCGAAACCGAGCGCCAGCCCGACGAATTGCGGCAGGTGGATAATCGGCAGGTCGATTTTTTCGCCCCTGACAGCCTGCGCCCTGGGCTGGTTCCCATCCAAATTCAGGTGGCACAGGGGGCAGGGGGTGACCATGCAGTCAGCCCCTTTTTCCTTACTCTCACCGGTGTGTTTCGCCACCATGGCCAGTGAATTCTCCTCGCTGGCCGTGAGGATGGGAAAGCCGCAGCACTTTCCCTTGCCGCTGATGTCGACCAAGTCGGCTCCCAAAATTTCGATCAGCTCATCGAGATAGTTCTTTCGCCTCGACAACTCCTTGGTCGGCGTAATCGCTTCCGGGGGCCGGCGCAGAAAACAGCCGTAAAAGGGTGAGACTTTGAGGCCCTTCAAAGGCCTGCGGATCAACGATTTCAGGCGGTCCAGCCCGTAATCTTCGAATAGAATCCACAGAAGATGCTTGACCTCCGTGGTCCCCCTGTATTCCAACCCCTCCTCCGCGAGATACTCCCGGTTGATCTTCTCCCGATACGCCGGATCGCTCTTCAGCCTGTAATTGGCTTGGGCCATTACCCCCTGGCAGGTACTGCAGATGGTCATGATGGGGAGGCCGAGCCCTTCCGCCTTGGCGAAGGTGCGGGCGTTGATCGGGTCGGAAAGATACTGCGGCAGAACCCCCGCGCCCGTGCAGCCCACGTCCTTTAATTCTTCGAGCTCAACTTCGAGCTTTTGAGCAACCTTGACCGCCGATGGGTAAAGTTCGGGACAGCCGCCCCGGGAGACGCATCCTGGGTAGAAGGCGTATTTCATTTTCTCTCGCGCTCTCCTTTCTCGAATATCTTTTTGATCCTGTCCGCGCCGGGGCGCTTTGAGTGCACGTACGGAAGCGGCGCTTTGCCCCGCACGAGGGCCTTGGCCGCCGTGGGAAGAAGCTTCATCAGCCCCTTGATGTTGGTTAAGCCTTCGGACTCCACAGCAAGCCTCCCCTCATCCACCCACCCGCTCTCTTTGACCGAGGCGGCAAAACTTTGGTGGTGGCGGGCGACCTTCTCGTGCGAGATGCCCATTTGAAATGCTTTGTCGCGCAGCGCCACGATTCGCTCAGTAGGCGCTATGCCGCGCGGGCAATGCTCGCTTGCCTCGAAGCAGTGAACGCAGTCCCAGACTCCCTTGGGCTGCTCCGCGATGCGCAGCCGCTCTTTTCCGTCGCGATCGCGGGGATCGAAAGCGACGCGATAGGCCTTGGTCAGAGCGGCGGGGCCGAGGAAGTCGAAGTCCACGGGCAATACGGTGCAGCCCTCGTCGCAAAGGCCGCAGTAGTAGCAGCTCATGACCTGGCGCAGGTCTTTCATGACCGCGTCGGGCAGGCGATGTTCCTCGTTTGCAGGCCCTTCGCGCGGCTCGAGCCACGGCTTGACCGCTTTGATCTTGTTCCACAAAAAGGCGTCCCAATCGAAAACCAGGTCCTTGATGACCGGAATATTTCGGATCGGGTCGAGGGCGATCTCCGGCCCTTTCTTGGTAAAGGCGGAGACCTTGGCCGTGCAGGCAAACGTGCTCTTGCCGCTGATTCGCATCGTGCACTCGCCGCAGTAACCTCTAAGACAAGAGGCGCGAAAGGCGAGCGTTCCATCCAGCTCATCCCGGATCTTGAGCAGGCCATCCATCACGGTGGCGTCGTCGGAAAGATCCACGGTGTATTCCGAACGGCCCGGTTTGCCGTTGCCCTCCGGGTCCTTGCGGTAAACCTTGAACGTGATTTGCATCGGTAATTCCTCCCGCGATTCTTCACCCTGGGATGCCGACCGGTTTATGCTGTAACTTCGGCCCGCCGTCGACGAGGCTTACCGAGATATGGCGCCTCCAGTTTTCGTCGTTGCGCTCGGGAAAATCAGTCCGCCGATGCGCGCCGCGGCTTTCGGTGCGCGCCTGGGCCGCCAGGACGACTACCTCGGCCAAGCTCAGCATGGAGCCGAGTTCGAGGTAAGCGGTGAGCTGGTAATTATAGATCCGAGACGTGTCGCCCACTCGGAGCCTCTGGTGGCGCTCCTTCAAGTGCTGAAGCCGGTCCTGTGCCTCCTTCAGCCCGGTCTGGTTGCGCGCCAGGCCGACCTTCTCGTTCATGAGCCGTCCGAGCTCGCCGTGAATCTTCCCCAAGGAGTCGCTGGCTGAATTTTTCGAGGTCAATGCGCCGAGGCGCCTTTCCTCGTCGGAGAGCTTCGGCGCTGGGAAGCTTCGCTTCGGTGCGCTTGCCGCGTAGCGCGCCGCCGCCTCTCCGACTCTCCGGCCAAACACGACCGCCTCGGTTAGCGTGTTTCCCGCCAGTCGTCCGGCGCCGTGAACTCCGCTCGAGGCGCACTCTCCGACCGCGAAAAGTCCCGCAAGGGCGGTTTCACCCTGGCCATTGATCTCGATCCCTCCCATCGGGCGATGCGCGGCCGGCTGGATCGCAATGGGATCCTTCGCGGCGTCTAGCCCCGCGACGGTTCGAAGCAATTCACAGGTCTGCGGGAAGCGAGAAGAGAGCTTCTCCTTCCCGATGGGTCTCAAGTCGAGAAAGACCGAGCCCCCGCCGTTTTCGATTGTATCCATGATGGAGCCGCAGAGCTTTTCTCGAGGCACCGCCTTAGAGCCGGCAATTGTTCCTCCGTTGGCGTCGACCAACTCTGCCCCTTCACCAAGCACCGCTTCGGTTATCAGCAACCCGGGATTTTTCGGCACAACGGTCGGGTGAAACTGGACCATCTCCATATCCCTCAAGCGCCCGCCGGCGCTCAAGGCGAGACTAAGACCGTCTCCAGTGGTTCCCAGCGACGCGGTGGAGGGGAGGTACAGACGCGTGAAACCGCCGGTAGCGAGGATCACCGCCCGCGCCGCAAAGCCTTCGAGCTTTCCGCTTCTCATGCCGAGACCGATCACCCCGAGACAGGTTCCGTCCTCGACAGCTAACGAGGTCACGTACCATTCTTCAAACGAGGGGATTTCCGCGCGCAGGAACTGCTCGTGCAAGACCTGAAGCACGATATGTCCGGTTCGATCGTCGGCATAGCAGGTTCGAGGCTGGCTGTTGGCGCCAAAGCGGCGCCGGTCGAGCCGTCCCTCGCCGTCGCGGTTGAAGGGAACGCCCATGCGCTCAAGCCAGACAGCTTCCTCAGCGGCTCCTTGGGTCAGGATTCGGACGAGTTCCGGCTCGCTAAGCCCGTCCCCTGCAAGGAGCGTGTCTTCGGCAAAGCGCTCGGAGGAATCCTCCTTGCCGAAAGGCGCGTTGAGCCCGCCCTGAGCCACCCCCGTGTTGGTTCTCAACGGATGGACCTTCGTGACGAGAGCAACGGCGGCACCCGCGCGCTTGGCGGCGATCGCAGCCCTGAGTCCCGAAGCTCCTCCGCCGATTACCAAGACGTCAAATTCTTGCATTTAAAACCCTAATCATGTTGGGGTGCGCTTCTTATAACAGATGGCCCCTGGAGGGTCAAGAAAGCAGGCTTTGCCCGCGCAATTGCAAAATGAAAACTGCAAAATGCAAAGTTCAAAATTTTTCCTTTTGAATTTTTCAATTTGCATTTTGCATTGAAGTTACTCTTTTTCCGGGATTCCCGGCTCGGTCATGCGCCATGGATCGAGAATTTTGTTTAGCCTGTCTTCCGGGAGAACCTTGTGCGCCAGCGAAACCTCCCGCACGGTCTTTCCGGTGGTAAAGGATTCTTTGGCGATCTTGGCGGCTGCGTCGTAGCCGATGACCGGCGCCAGAGCGGTCACCATCGCCAGGCTCTTTTCGATCATCTCTTCGCAGCGCTCCTGGTTAGCCTGGATTCCAACCACGCACCTCTCGGTAAAGGCGCGCACGGCGCTGGCGGTGAACGTGATCGCTTCCAGGAGCCTTAGCGCCATGATCGGCATCATGACGTTGAGCTCGAAATTCCCCGCCTGACCACAGATCGTGATCGTGGCGTCGCAGCCGATAACATGGGCGGCGACCTGGAGGACCGACTCGCACATCACGGGGTTGACTTTTCCCGGCATGATCGAGGAGCCCGGCTGGGTATCCGGGAGCCCGATCTCCCCGATCCCGCATCTCGGCCCCGAGCTTAGCCAGCGCAGGTCGTTGGCGATCTTGGTCAGGCTTGCGGCCAGTGTTTTCAGGCTGCCGCTCAACTCCACGACCGCGTCCTTGGCGGCCTGAGCCTCAAAGTGATTTTTCGCCTCACGAAAATTGACGCCGGTCATTTCGGAGATCTTTTTGATGGCTTTGGCGGGAAAGTCGGGGTGGGTGTTGATGCCCGTTCCGACCGCCGTGCCGCCGAGCGCGAGCTCTTCCAGGCCGGCCGAGGCGCGGCGGATTCGCTCTGCCCCGAGCTCGATCTGCCGCGCGTAGCCGCCAAACTCCTGGCCCAGGCGGATCGGCGTGGCGTCGGCCAGATGGGTGCGGCCGATTTTGACGATCCGGTCGAACTCCTGCGCCTTCTCTTTGAGGGCGAGATGGAGTTCGTCGAGGGCCGGCAAAAGCTCTCTTTGAATCGCCTCCAAGGCCGAAACATGAATGGCGGTGGGGATGACGTCATTGCTCGATTGGCTCATGTTTACATGGTCATTCGGGTGAACCTCCCTGCTCCCGCGCTGCTTGCCCAAAAGCTCGAGGGCGCGGTTGGCGATCACCTCGTTGGCGTTCATGTTCGTGGACGTTCCGGAACCCGTCTGAAAAATATCGACGACGAATTCTTTATCGAGTTTACCTTCTATGACCTCCGTTGCGGCCCGGCGGATGACGTCCGCAGTCTTGGGGTCGAGCAGCTTCAGCTCTTCGTTGGCGCTCGCGGCCGCGTGTTTGATGATGGCCAGGGCGCGGGTGAAACGGGGTGGAAAGCCGATACCGCTGATCGGGAAGTTGTCCACGGCGCGCTGGGTTTGGGCGCCGTAATAGGCGCTTTTCGGCACCTTGACTTCCCCCATGGAGTCCTTTTCGATCCGGTATTCCTGCACAGCCATGGTTGACTCTCCTTTATGAATTTCTTTTTAGCTTTTAGCGGTTTCTCGGTTCTAAGTCTAGCTCCGCCTCGACCCGCGCACGGGGGTAGTTCACCGGTCTCGGGGACAAGCCGCTCCGGTCGAGGGCAATAACAAAATAAAAATCGCGACTCGCCCCCTCGACCGGTTGTGCGACCGAGGGGAGCGCGAGCCCCGTTGAGTAACTGCACGGTCGAGGAACCACCCCCGTGGTCAAGACCACACTCCACGGGGCGAGCGAGGCTGCGGAGACGTCCGATTACAAACGGCACGACTCATGGCACGAACCCATCGGCCGCAGAGTTACGGGGACAGGCACGCAAGCGAGCCAGTCCCCTCGCCGCAGCCGAGAGCGCGCTTCCCGAGGGAGCTTGGTCCATCGGCTGAATGCGAGCGGGGACAGGCACCGCTTCGCGGAGCCTGTCCCCTGAGCCGCGCGCTGACGGCTCGGCCCCCGAGGAGCCTTCAGAGGAATGCAGGCTAGGTACCGGAGCAGGTATTGCGGCGATGCTAACTTCCGCAGGGGATCGTGACCGTGAAGGTGGAACCCTTGCCCGGCTCGCTCGTCACCGCGACGGTTCCGCCGAGCATGTCGGTAAACTTCTTCACGATGTAGAGGCCGAGCCCGATGCCGCCGCGCGTTCGGCGGGCCGAGCTATCGCCCTGGTGAAAGATCCTGAAGATGGACGCCACGGACTCATGGCGGATGCCGATGCCAGTGTCCGTCACCTTGAACTCGACAGAGGCTTGAGGCGGGAGACGTGAGGCATCAGTTAAATCTTCTTCCGTTGACTGTTGCCCGTTGCCCGTTGCCTCATGCCTGGCGCCTTCTACCAGCCGGGCGGAAACCCGCACCTCTCCACGATCGGTGAATTTGATCGCATTGTTGATGAGATTTTGCAGAATCTGCCTGAGCTTCACGCCATCGGTATGGATGGTTGGCAGGTCTGGAGGGTAATCCCACTTCAGCGCGAGGTCTTTGTCCGGAGGGTAGTCGTAGTCCGTTCGAAGCTCGTCTAAAAAATGGCTCAATCTCACCGGGCGCGAGTTGACCTTGATCGCGTGGGACTCGAGCCTGGTTGCATCGAGGATGCTGCTGACCATACTCAGCAACTCATTGGAGCGACTGAGAATTTTGCCGATGACCTTTTCTTGCTCGGAGCTTGTTGCTCCCACCACTTTTTCCTGAATCATCCGCGCGTAGCCGTTGATGACGGTGATCGGAGTCTTCAGCTCGTGTGACATAATACTCAGGAATTCGTCTTTCACCTTGTTCGCTCTCTCCAGGTCCGCTGCTTGTCTTTTCGTTTGTTCGAAGAGCCGGGAATTGTGGATCGCGATCGCCGCCTGTCCGGCAAGCGTCGAGAGAAATTCGATCTCGTCGTCGACGAAAAGGTGCTCCTCTTTCGTGTAGAAAGAGAGGACCCCCAAAGCCTCCCCTTTGGCGATCAACGGGACACCCAGAAAGGAGACCAGCCCCCGCTTGCGGAAGGACTCGGGCTCGCTGACCTGCGGGTCGGTATGCAGGTCAGACGACACCAGGGGGGTTTTCGTGTCGAACACGCGACGAGCCAGGTTGCCGCCAGAGTCCGAGAGCTCTGACTCCGTTTGGTCCTCATCGACATTCCGACTGACGATGGCCTCTAAGGCCTGGGTTTCTTTGTTGTATAACCGAACCGTTGTGGCGGAATAGGGGAGAAGCTGATCGATTTTTGCCAGCAGCAACGTCAAGACTTTATGGAGCTCCAGGGTTGAGGTAATGGCCAGGTTGATATCATGCAGACCCGCCTGGCGCCGCCGATGGTGCTGAACCTGTTCTTCGGCCCGCCGCCGCTCCCGGCGCACTTTGGACTCCCCCAATTCCCGTTCGATGGCGGGAATGAGGCGGGCGAGGTTCCCCTTCATGATGTAGTCCTGGGCGCCCGCTTTCATCGCCGCCACGGCTGTGTCCTCGCCGATCGTTCCGGAGACGAAGATGAAGGGGATATCGAGCCCGCTCTTTTTGAGCAACGCCAACGCTCCGGTCCCGGTAAAGTTGGGCATGCTGTAGTCTGACACCACGATGTCCCAACTGTGTCGGGCAAGCGCCGCCATCATGTCCTCGGCGGTATCCACCCGTTCGTGGATGACATCGTAACCGGCGCGCTGCAGCGCCCGCACCAGAAGCAGCGCGTCGTCTTCCATGTCTTCGACGATGAGCACCCGCAGCGCTTGGCTCATAACGCGGGTCTTCCCACAGGCGGCGGCTCGTTAAGGAGAAGCCAATAGAGACCGAGCTGTCTTACCGCCTCTGTGAATTGGGCAAAGTCCACTGGCTTTCGAATGTAGCTGTTGGCGCCCAGGCTATACCCGTTGAGGATGTCCTGCTCCTCTTGGGAGGAGGTGAGGATCACTACGGGGAGGAGCTTGGTGCGTTCGTGCGCCCGGATTCGGCGCAGGACCTCCAGACCGTCGACCTTGGGCAGTTTTAAGTCGAGGAGGATGAGCGCCGGCATGACGTCTTGGTCGCGGGAGGCGCGGGCTTCGGTGCCAAAGAGATAGTCCAGGGCTTCCGCACCATCATGCGCGACCACGACCCGATTCTGGATGTTGTTTTTTTTCAGGGCCCGGAGCGTCAAAGCTTCGTCGTCCGCATTGTCCTCGACCAGCAAGATGCTTTTCTGCTGCATGGCATTGCCCTCCTTCATCAGAGGGTAAAGTAAAAGGTAGCGCCTTTTTCCACCTCCGCCTCTGCCCAAATCTCCCCCCCGTGGCGGCGGATAATTCGTTGCACCGTGGCCAGGCCGACGCCGGTTCCATCAAACTCCGTTGCTTTATGGAGTCGCTGAAACGCGCCAAACAGCTTGGCTTTGTAGGCCATATCAAAGCCTGCCCCATCATCACGAACGAAATAGGTCGGCTTGCCATTGTGCTGGGCGGCGCCGAACTCGATGCGAGCGCGCGGGTGTCTCGACGTGAACTTCCAGGCGTTGCTGAAGAGGTTCTCCAGGACGACCCGCAGCAATCGCGGGTCTCCCTTGACCTCCAGGCCGTCCTGAATCTGGAACGCCACTTGGCGCTGAGGCTCGCGTTGCTTAAGCTCGGCCGCCAGGCTTTTCGCCATCTCGCTCAGGTTGACCGGTTCCGGGCGCATCTCGGCCCGGGTGACACGGGACAGATTTAACAGATCGTCAATCAAGTGGCCCATCCGCTGACTGGCCGTGCGGATGCGCGTGAGGTAGTCCTTCCCCTGCTCGTCGAGCTGCTCGACGTAATCTTCCAGCAAAGCCTGGCTGAAACCGTCGATGCTCCTGAGAGGTGCCCGCAGGTCGTGGGAGACGGAGTAGCTGAACGCCTCGAGCTCCTTGTTGGCAGCTTCCAGGGCGGCGCTCCGTTCGGCGAGCGCCTCTTCCGCGCGCTTGCGCTCGCTCACTTCCTCACCCAGGTTCTTATTGGTCAGTTGTAGATTCTCGACGAGCCGCTGATTTTCCAGCAGTAGCCTTTGCTGCCGGATGGCGTTCCGGATGGTGGCGTGGACCTCGTCCATGTTGAAGGGTTTGCTGATGTAGGCGTAGGCGCCCTGGTTCAGCGCGGCCACCGCAGTCTCCAGGCTGGCGTAGCCGGTGACCAGGATGAAGCTCGCTTCGGGCTTGATCTCCTTGAGGCTCTCCAGAATCTCAAGCCCGCTCCCGTCCGGCAGCCTCAAGTCCGCGATCACCACGTCCGGGGCGTCGTTCTCCACGTAGCGCATAGCATCCCTGCCTCGGTTACAGCCGATCACTCGGTAGCCGGCCTCCTCCAGATTGGCGACCAGAGTCGTACGCATCCCGCTCTCGTCCTCCACCACCAGGATCTTTGCCGGATCCAGAGTCATGGCGTCGGTTCGGATACGGTTTGCTCCACCAGAGTCAAGAGGTTCTCCAGGTCGAGGGGCTTATAGGCTACGGGATAGGCTCCGGCTTCCAACGCTTGTCTGATGGAGTCTTCCAGAACAAATCCCGTGATGAAGATGACCCTGGCGTCGGGATCGATCGCTTTGATCTCCTGGAAGATAGAGACCCCGTCCCTGCCGGGAAGCTTGATATCCATGAAGATGACGTCATAGTGGCGGTCTTTGACCATCCGGATGGCTTTATCTCCGTCGTCAGCTTCGGACACGCGGTATCCTTTGGTTTTCAGAATCTCGCTCAGCACCGCTCGATCCGAAGTGCGGTCATCCACGACCAGAATGAGCACGGTCTTAAGCACCGACTGGACGAGACTGATCACCTTTTCCAGGTCGAAGGGCTTGTAGATGACTGAAGAGGCCCCCTCCTCCAGGGCTTCCTTCACCAGGTCTTCGACAGCGAAGCCCGTCATCATCACCACCACCGATCCCGGACTGATCTTTTTGACCTCCCTGAATGTCTGCACTCCGTTGATCCCAGGCATCTTGATGTCCATGAAGATCAGGTCGAAATGCGCTTTCTTAACGGCATCGATGGCCTGGTAACCGTCTTCCACCCCGGTGACGTCATAACCCATCTCCTCGATGGTCACCGCCAGGGTAAGGCGCATGCCTTTCATATCATCTACGACGAGAATCTTAGCTTTCTTAGCGGTCATAGCTTGTGCCTTTGTTCGCAGAGTTGTTTGTTTGCGCGGTTTGCTCGCGGTTTAGCGGCAGCCGGACCGTGAAGGTCGTGCCCTTCCCCGGCTGGCTGCTTACATCCAGCGCCCCTTTGTGCCTCTCGACGATTTGTTTGACGATCGCCAAGCCCATCCCGATGCCTCTGGGCTTGGTCGTAAACAGGGGATCAAAGATCTTGGCCAGGTCCTGTTCGGAGATCCCGTGCCCTGAATCCCGAATTTTTACCTCGCCAAGGCCGTCGGCGGGCCTGGCCGAGATGGTGAGCGTGCCGCCTTCGGGCATGGCCTCGTCGGCGTTCTTGATCAAGTTAGCAAAGGCGCGGCGCATTTGGTCGCTGTCGACCACGACCTCGGGCAAGGCGGGCGCAAAGTCCTTGATGACTTTGACGTTCTTTTTGACTTCCAAGCGGGATAGAGCATTTTCCAGGACCGTATCCAGCTTGGTGGGGGAGACTTTGGGAGGGTTCACACGCGCGAAGTCCATCAGGTCGGTGATGATCCGGTTGCACGCCTCCACCTCCTCGTCCATCAGACCAAGAAACTCCCGGACCCTTGGATTCTCTTTGACTACTTCGGAGCCGTCTACCTTGCCTTTGATGTAGTAGGTAGCGTTCTTGATGGCCCCCAGGGGATTTCTAAGCTCATGGGCAACGCCCGCCGAGAGCTCCCCGATGGCTGCCAGTCTCTCCGTTCGGATCAATTTTTCCTGAGCCTCGCGGAGTTCTGCCGTCCTTTCCTCGACTTGCTTCTCCAGTCGCACGTTGAAGGACTCGAGCTGATCTTGCTGCCTGACGATTGTCCTCCAGCCGCGCCATACAATGGAGACCAAGCACCCATACAACACCGCAAATCCCACAGCTATCCAGCCAAAGAGCCAGCGACGCAACTCATTGATCCGTTGTGCCGTCGGCAGGTAATACTGGTAGATCTCGAGGACTCCTTGCGGCTCAGTAGTGCCTGGAAAGATGATAGGGGTGTAGACCTCTATCAGGGTGCCGAGATGTCTTTCGTGGACACTTTCCACGTCTTTGGACAGCTTGATCTCGATCGCTTTCTCCCCTCGCAGTCCCTTTAGGAAACTCGCGTTGTTCGGGAATTTTTCCCCGACGCCGGCGGGGTTGTTGGAGTAAGTTACCGTGCCATCCTTTGCCCACAGCTTTACCCGCGCAGTTCGGTCCGAAACAATATATTGCTGCACGAACTCATGGAACTCTTTGTACCTCTCTCCGGTCATCGGGGTTTCTAGATCCGCTGGGGTGATTGCACGCAGAAGGCGGCCTGAAGAGGCGCCCTTAGCTTCTTCAGCCAGCGCATCAATCGCATCCGATTGAATTTTGTTTGATAGGAATACGGCCAGGACCACCGCCAGGGCTGCCATGACGATGAAGCCGGCGAGGGAAAACTGGAGCAATAGATTGTCTTTCAGTTTTCTCATCTTACTTTACCCTCCATGGTTCTGTGGCTAGAGAAAGTTTCTAGTCTGCGGTTAACCCGCCTAGATCGTCCGGCGTGCCTTGAGCGGGCGGGAAGATAGTATATAAAAACGGCTATCAAAAGGATAAATTAATCTCCATTATGCACGCCTAGAAGGCGGCAGTCAAGGCGTAAATTTTCATAATTCGCAAGGAATACGGAGGGTTACGAAAAGAGAACTTGGAAAATAAGCGTGGCTGCCCCGGCAATTATAGGATGCGCGGGGAATAATGTGCTAAAGGATGGGGCGTGTGCGTAGCCTCGGGGAACTAAACAAGGCTATCGTTGGGTGCGCAAGATGCCCGCGCTTGGTCAGGTGGCGAGGGGCGGTGGCTAGAAAACCGCCGCGACGATACCAGGGGGAGACTTACTGGTCCAAACCCCTTCCGGGATTCGGGGATCCGGACGCGCGTCTGCTCATCGTGGGGCTGGCGCCGGCGGCGCATGGTGGGAACCGGACTGGACGGATCTTTACCGGGGATCGAAGCGGTGATTGGCTTTACGGGACTCTCCACGCCTTCGGTTTTTCCAATCACGCTACATCAGTTCGCCGCGACGATGGTCTAAGGCTCCGTAGCTGCTACGTGACTGCTGCCGTGCGCTGCGCGCCCCCGGCGAACAAACCCGCCAAAAGAGAGTTTGACAATTGCCGGCCTTATCTCGTGCGCGAGCTGGGGCTTCTGGGGAATCTCCGTGTGGTCGTCGCGCTGGGTAAAATCGCTTTTGATTCGTTTCTGAAAGCGTATGAGGAAAGCGGAGGTGTCGTTCCGAAGCCCCGGCCTAAGTTTCGGCATGGTGCTCTATATCGGCTTTCGGACGCTTTGAGCCTTTTGGCATCTTATCATCCCAGCCAGCAGAACACGTTCACCGGCAAGCTCACTCGCCCGATGTTTCAGGCTGTCTTTGAGAAGGCGAGGGCGATTCTGGAAGGAGGCGCTAGTCAGTTTTAAGTTTTTAGTTCTTAGTTTTGAGTTGAAGGAGTTTTCTGATTAACTAAAAACCCAAAATTCAAAACTAAAAACTGACGTGGTATAAGGCTTTCCATGGAATCCATTATGGGCGGAAACTACCGGGAGATCGAGGCCGCGCTCAAGAAGCGGGTCGAAGGGGAGGTGCGCTTCGACCGCTACACGCGCTTCCTTTATGCCACGGACGCCTCGATGTACGAGATCGAGCCGATCGGCGTGGTGCTGCCGCGCCACAAAGGGGACGTCCAAGCGGCGATCGAGGTTGCCAATCGCTTCGGCGCACCGATTCTTCCCCGAGGCGGCGGCACTTCGCTTGCCGGACAAACCGTAGGGCATGCTATCGTGCTCGATTTTTCCAAGTACATGAACCGTGTCCTGGAGGTTAACCAGGAGGAGCTCTGGTGCCGGGTAGAGCCCGGTCTGGTCCAGGACGAGCTGAATGCTTATGTGAGACCGATCGGGCTCCAATTTGGCCCCGATACTTCCACGTCCAACCGGGCAACCATCGGCGGGATGATCGGGAACAATTCAGCCGGCGCTCACTCGCTCACTTATGGGAAGACCCTGGATCACGTTTTGGAGCTGACGGTCTTGCTCGCGGATGGGAGCGAGGTCGTTCTAAAGGATCTTTCGCCGCAGGCTCTGGATAGCAAGAGCAGGGCGAATGGTCTGGAAGGGCGAATTTACCGCGACATTTTGCGGCTGGCGCAAGAGCACAAAAATGAGATTCTGGCGCGCTATCCGAAGATCATGCGCCGCGTCTCGGGCTACAATCTGGATGAATTCGTCAAGTCGCAGCCGTTCAACCTCTCGCGCATGATCGTCGGCTCGGAAGGGACGCTGGCTTGCGTGGTCGAAGCCAAGATGCGCCTGGTTCCCAAACCCAAGTGGACCGCGCTCGACGTCATCCACTTTCACGATGACCTGGAGGCGCTGGAAGCGTCCCAAGCCATTTTGGAAACCGCGCCGTACGCTGTGGAGTCGACCGATAAAATGATTCTCGATCTCGCCCGGGGCAACATCGTGCAATCCAGGCGGCTGGGGTTCGTCCAGGGAAATCCGAATTCATTGCTCATGGTCGAGTACGCCGGCGAGACCGAAGCTGCGGTGACAGAACAGGTCTACGGACTCGAAAGGCTGCGCCAGGCCCGTGGCATCGGATACGCGGCGACCCAGGCTTTCAAGCCGGAAGAAGTGAGGGCGATTTGGGGTGTCCGTAAGGCCGGTCTCGGTTTGCTTCTTGGCACCAAGGGCGACAAGAAGCCCGTTGCTTTCGTCGAAGACACCGCCGTGGAGCCGGCCAAGCTGCCGCAATTCATCAAGCGGTTTAGAGAGGTTATCACACGCCACGACGCCATTGCCGGCTACTACGGCCACTGCTCTGTGGGCTGCATGCATATTCGCCCGTTGATCAACCTCAAAGAGCAGAGCGAAGTCAAAAAGATGGTGTCGATTGCAAATGAGATCTCGGATCTGGTGCTGGAGTTCCATGGCGCGCTTTCGGGAGAGCACGGGGACGGATTGGCACGCAGCCACTTCAACAACAAGCTGTATGGCCCGACCCTTTACGAAGCGTTCCGGCAGATCAAGCGGGCCTTCGATCCGAAAAATCTTATGAATCCAGGGAAGATTGTCGATGCCCCAGCGATGACTGAATCTCTGCGCATCGGGCCGTCTTACAAAACTTGGCAACCCGAGACGATCCTGGACTTCAGCAGCCAGGGGGGTTTTGCGGCGGCCGTGGAGATGTGCAGCGGCATGGGAGAATGCCGCAAGAAGCTGGACGGGACCATGTGCCCGTCCTATATGGCGACGCTGGACGAAGAGCACTCCACGCGCGGCCGGGCCAACGCGCTCCGCGCGGTCTTATCGGGAAAGGTGCCGAAGGAGGAGTTTGCCGGGAAGCGGCTGTACGCAGTTTTGGACTTGTGTCTCGAATGCAAGGCATGCAAGGCGGAGTGTCCTTCCAATGTCGACATGGCGAAGCTCAAGTACGAGTTTCTCCACCATTACTACAAAGCGAACGGGCTCCCGCTGCGCAACCGAATCTTCGGCCGGATTGAAAAATTGAATCGCTTGGGCTCGCGCCTGGCGCCGCTTTCCAATTGGTTTTTGAATTCTCGGCCCAACCGCTGGCTGCTGGATCACCTTGCCGGGATCGATCGCCGCCGCCCACTGCCCCGCTTCGCAGAGGAGACTTTTGCGGACTGGTTTCGCTACCGCCCGCGGACGGACGGTGCCGCGAAAGGGGAGGTTATCCTCTTCCACGACACCTTCAATAACTTCAACACGCCTTCGGTGGCGATCGCGGCGACACGGGTTTTGGAGCGCGCGGGCTACCGGGTGAAGATCGTGGACAAGAAATGTTGCGGCCGGCCCTTAATCTCGAAGGGAATGCTCGAGGAAGCAAGAGCCAACGCGGCATGGAACGTCGACCGGCTCGCGGCGGCGTCCAATAGCGGGGCGGCCATCGTAGGCCTTGAGCCTTCGTGCCTGCTGACGCTACGGGACGAGTACCCGGAGCTCCTTAGGACAGACGCATCCCGGCAGGTGGCGCGGCAGAGTTTTCTCTTCGAGGAGTTTCTCTTAGGCGAGCGCGAGGCAGGGCGGATCTCGCTCAACTTCGAGGAGAACGGACGCAAAGCTCTCCTTCACGGCCATTGCCATCAGAAAGCGCTGGTGGGAACGGCGCCGACGGTTTCGATGCTCAAGTGGGCCGGCTTCCAGGTTAGCGAAGTCGACTCCGGCTGTTGCGGGATGGCAGGGTCGTTTGGCTTCGAGCGGGAGCACTACGATCTATCGCTCGCGATCGCCAATCGCCGTCTCATTCCTGCCGTCAAGGCGGCGGGAGAGGATGTCGAGGTGGTCGCGTCAGGTATCTCTTGCCGCCAGCAGATCGAACACCTGACAGGCCGAAAAGCGAAACACCCCGCCGAGCTGTTGTGGGAAACTATCTTGCATCTAGATCGTGGCTCGTGATTGTGGGCGCCAAGGCTTTTTCAAATGCGGTCCCTTGAACTCCAAGGGAATGCCCGATTCCCCCCACTAGATTCTTGACCTCACAAGGGTGGACGGCGCGAAAATCTCATCGATTCTGAAGCGTCGTGCGGAAAGGCCTTGATCGAAGTGATAGCGAAGAAAAGCTTCGAGCGTTTTTCGGTTTTCCTCAACCCCGTATGGCCAGAAGTCCCTCCCCATTAGCTCCTGCGCCTCCCGGACAACCCCATCGATCCAGGGGTAGGTGGCCATCGGTTCGTTTTCCTCCAATAGCCGCTTGATCGCTATGTCCTTGGCCGTCTCGAAGGCCTTGAACAGGCTCGCCGGCAACCAGGGCAGCTCCCTGATCTTTTTCTTGTGCACGGCCAGGAGATGCATGATGGGGAAGATTCCCGTGCGCCGATAGTAATCCTTCTCCCTTTCGATGTAGTCCGGGAAAAGGCGCACGATGTCGGGATGCCCTTCGTGAAAACAACTCGGCGCCCGAGGCCCGATCAGGGCATCGATCTCACCGTCCGCAAGCATCTTGGAAAGCGTCTTGCCCGGCCCGATGCGTTCGAGTTCAACTCCATTGGGCGGTGAGAAGGTCACCTTTTCCGTCCGGCTGGCTTCATACAGTCCGCCTGCGCGCCATCGGATATCGGACGGTTTTACTTTATACTCGTCCTCCAGAATGCCGCGGATCCACACCGACGCCGTGACCTGATATTCCGGCGATCCGACGAGCCGTCCCTTGAGGTCTTCAGGCTTGCGGATGCCGCTTCGGGTGTTGAGGTAAATGCCCGAATGCCGGAATCGCCTGCCCGGGAACACGGGAATTGCAAGGTAAGGGCAGTTGTCGCGCGCAGTCAGAGTGAGATAGTTGGAAAACGATAGCTCCGTGACGTCGAACTCTTCAAAATGCAGGGCGCGGTGAAACATTTCCTCCGGTTCCAGATCCAGGAAGGTCACGTCGCAGCCCTCGATCTTCACCTGGCCACTTTCGATCGGCTTGATCCGGTCATAGCTCCAGCAGGCGATGGTGATCGGTTGCATGGCTCGGCTGGTTCTAGGTCATCAGGAAACAGAGTAGGCTCGCCGCACGTTGTGCACTGCCTAAAGTTCTGGGAACGGGTAGTTGTCGCGCGGTGAGTAGATAAAGGGCGTCATCGTGCACGCGGTGCTCGCAATACGGGTCTCAATTCGCTGGATTTTTTATAAGAATTCTCTTTCAATCAAAAACCATATACTGAAAGGTAGGCGCGTTGTCAATGATCCAATGGCAGCGCTGCCAGAGCACAAACGTTCTACAGACAATGCTTCTTGACCCAATTCACGATATCGATTCTCCTGGTAAACCAGACATCGGGAAACGACTTTGCGTATTTGATGCATTCATCGTACACCTTCCCCGTTGCCGGGAACGCCATCTGGCAGTGCATCGCCAAAGTCAGCATCTTGGGCTCAGTAGCGGATTCCTCGTAGAGGATATCAAACTCATCTTTGAATGACTGGTAGATGTCGCGCGCTATGATTCCCCGCCGGTACATGCCGGTATCGTTTAGCCCGCTGATGGCATTTTTATAGGGAACGATGATCATCGTCTTGCCCTTGAGCTCAACGGGATAGGGATTATCGTCATTGACCGAGTCGCCATGCCAGAGAAAACCTTCCTCTGCCAGTATACCGAGCGTGCGCTCGGTGTGCCGCATGCCGGAAGTCAGCCAACCCGTGGGCCTCACGCCGATAAAGTCTTGAAACATCTTGGCACAGGTGCGGATCTCTTCGCGCTCTTCCTCTTCGGTCAAATGAATTAACTGCAGATCCTCGGCGTAAGAATGACCGACGATTTCGTGGCCGCGTTCGTGGATAGCCTTGACCGCCTCGGGGTAGCGATGGATGCACAGAGCATTGGTATTAAAAGAAGCCTTCACTCCGTACTTGTCCAAGATACGCAAGATACGCCACACGCCGGTCCGGCCGCCGTAATCGTTTTCACTGGCGGTGCGGCAGTCGTACAGAGAAACAACATCATCTTCCTTGATGGGGTTCGACCCGCCGACATGATGGGTACGCCGATGCTTCGGACTGGGTGTTTCAGTCCAAGCTTCCAGGTTACCTGCTAAAGCAATCGCCATCCTGGCGTTGTTTGGCCAATGAATTTTGATTTTCTTGGCTTTGGAGTAGATGTCATAAAAATTGTCGTGTTTGGGTATCATAAGCCTATTCCCTCCTTTTCAACGGCCTGCCAAGGCAGGAACATAAAGAATGACGCCTCTACTGTCAACGATTGGACAACGGCTTCGGGGATCCGGACCCACGTCTGGGCCCAGTATCCCCATTTTTTGGGGGAGAGACCGTCCGATAATGAGCTCTTTGTCAAGCTGAGGTCGGCTTGCGAGCAGGGATGTCAAAAATGGGTAGTGACTCGTCATTTGCGTGGTTTTAATTCATGCTAGAATGCGATTGTGGGGTCATCCATCGAACGCGCTAGGGGGAAGGTGAGCGAGTGGCTAGAGCGGCATCGCCAAGCCGTGCTTTACGATGAGGAGAGTTCGACACTTCTCGATGTGGCATCGGGTAAGTCGGTGCATCTTCCCTGGAGCGAGTTGAAAGCTTACGAAGAGAAAATCCACCCCGAGACCCGGGATGCCTACCTTGTCCTGCTTTTCGAAAATGGCAATCAGATCGCTTTGGTCGATCCCGGGGGGATCGCTTTTTCTCCATCCGAGGCCAGCACGGGGCCTGTGCGCGATCTCCCGCCCGTGGTCTGCCTGAAGGATTTTCTGACACTGAAGCAGCGCGTCGACCATTACCTTTATGCGCATCAGGAGGAGGCTCCCCCGCGGGAATGTTTGGTTCTCGTGACGGTCTGCATCGCGATCCTCGACGGGGCGCGGTTGGTTGGGTTCGATGTCGGCGACCTGGAAGAAGAACTGGACCGTTCTCTTCGCGAGATCGAAAAGCGGGCCGGATCGGGAGGCAGTAAGCAGTAAGCAATAGTGGCCCCGAAACTCGAAACTCCTCTCCGAACTAATGCCTGTCGCCTATTGCATTTTGCCTAATTTTACAGGCGGAGTTGAAACGGCGGCGGGAGGGTAGGCATGGGCACTTCGATCACTGTCGGCCGCTTGATTTCCAAGGCCTCCTCCAGGGCTTTGCCTATGTTCTCCGGCTCGGCCTTTATTCCCTTTGCCCCAAACACCTCCGCGACTCGGACAAAACTCGGATTGTAGAGCTCCGTACCCACCACCCGGCTCTGGAATCGGCTTCGCTGGTCGTTCAATGATGCGCCGAAAGCATTGTCGACGAACAACAAGACGATTACGTTGATGCCGTACTTTACCGCGGTTGCCAGCTCCGGCAGCGCGTACATGAACCCGCCGTCTCCGCAGATGGCTATCACCGGCCTTTCCGGCGCTCCCACCTTCGCGCCCAGAGCCGTCGGAAATGCATACCCTAAGGTGGCGAAGTAGGAAGCCGTGAGATAGCTATTCGGCCGCCGCACGCGATACGCCAGATGGCTCCAGTATCCCACATTGGTGATGCCGCTTACGATGACGGCATCGTCATCCAGCACCTTTCGGATCTCGCTTATGATCGCGCATTGAAAGGGAGCATGCTGTTCCAACTGCCGCTCAAGGGTCTTGCGGATCTCGTCGAGTTCCGGCTCCGGCCATTTGTTCCTGGGGTATTCGGTGCGCTCGAGCTCTTCGACTAATGCTTGCAAAGTTGCCTTGGCGTCGGCGACGATTCCGATCTCTACCGGGTAGGTTTTTCCAATTACGGTCGGATCCACATCGATCTGGATCAGCTTCCAGCGGGCTTCCGAGCTCGTCGCCCCCAAAATCTGCGGGTTGAAACGGGTTCCCACGGCAAGAACCACATCCGCCGTCGGCATTGCCAACGACGGGGCCCCAAAGCCATGGTATCCGGTACCAAGAGAGAGGTAGTGATCTTCCGGGATGGCTCCTTTCCCCTCGTGCGTGGTTGCTACCGGAGCGCCAAGACTTTCCGCCAGTCGAACGAGCTCGGTTGAAGCGCCGGAAAGCTGCACTCCCCCACCGGCAAAGATGAGAGGTTTCTTGGCCGCCATCAGAAGCTCGGCTGCGCTGCGCACATCGTCGCGTCTGGGAAGGGCAGGCGGACTTGTTTCGGGCGGCATAAATTCCACGTCCGCGCTCCAGGACAAGACATCCGGCGGTATCTCGACCTCTGTGGGACGGGGTCGCCCGGTTTGCATCTGCCTCATCGCCTCACGGATCGCCTCGGGGATGTCTTGAACTCTCATGACTCTCTGTCGCCACTTGGTGATCGGCCTTACGAGTTCGAGTTGGTCGTTGACCTCGTGCAAAGCTCCGTGGTCTTTCCCGATCATGGGGCTTTCCACCTGCCCGGCCAAAAGTAGGACGGGCGTTGAGGCAGCGTAGGCCGTGCCGAGACCTGCGGAGGCATTTTGCACGCCCGGTCCCGGAGAGACCAGCGCCACGCCCGGCTTTCCCTTGACTCTTGCGTAGCCATACGCCATGTAAGTGGTTGTTTGCTCGTGGCGTACAGTGATCAAGCGGATCTCGGGATGGTCGTAGAACGCATCGAAGATTCTCATGATCTGGACTCCAGGCAAGCCGAAGACAACCTCCACGCCCTCTCGTATCAGAGATTGCACGACCGCTTGCCCGCCCGTTGTGAGTGCCATAGTCGCCTCCGAGGTTTGAGTCTGAGAGAGTATTTTGCCGCCGTGATTCGCCTAACCCGCAGCCCGAGTATAAGGATTTAGCTAAAGCTTCTCAACAGAAAAAGAGGGGCAGAACGATGGGCATCGTAAGCTCGCTCAGTTGTCCGAAATGCGGGTGGAAAGCGCCTTCGAGCCGCGTATTTCAATGCACAACCTGCGCTGTCGTTCTCGAAGCCTGTGTTGAGATCAAACATCTTACTCGGTCCCACCTGCTGGACATTCGCAAGCGGCCGGATGCGACCATCTGGCGCTGGTTCGAGTTCTTTCCGATCGCGGGGCGGTCGGCCATCGTTTCCCTGGGCGAGGGTTATACGCCGCTCTTGCGCGCGGGCCGCCTGGGTGAGGAGATCGGGCTTTCTCGCCTTTACCTCAAAAACGACACGGTTTTGCCAACGGGCTCCTTGAAAGATCGGAGCAACGCCGTGGGCATTTCACGAGGTCGGGAGCTGGGATTCAAAACCGCCGCGGTCATCTCGACCGGAAACGCCGCCGCATCCGTGGCCGCCTATGCGGCAGCAGCCGGCTTGCAGAGCGTTGTCATCGTGCCCGCGGGGATATCTCCGGCCAAGGTCATCCAGGCGCGCGCCTACGGGGCAAAGGTGGTGGTGATCAAGGGGAATTTCGAGGAGGCGGCGCGGCTCTACAAAACAGCCGTTCAGGAGTACGGTTGGTATGATTGTCTTTCGACGAATCCGTACCGCAACGAAGGCAAGAAATCATATGCGTTCGAGCTTTTCGATCAACTGGATGAGCATGTCCCGCATTGGATCATTCACCCAACCGCCGGGGGAACTGGTTTATATGCGATGTGGAAAGGCTACAGCGAGCTTGTGAGCCTGGGATGGGCTCATCGTCTGCCGCGGCTCGTGGCCGCGCAGAGCGAAGCCGCGGCGCCCATAGTCAGCGCTTTCGAAAAGGGGCTCGCTCACGTCGAACCCGTCACGGCGCGGGCTACGGTGGCGGAAAGCATCCAGGTCGGAAATCCCAGCTCCATGGGCTGGCGCGGCCTGGAGGCGCTGAGAAGCTCAAAAGGAGCGGCGGCGGCGCTCAGTGAGCGGGAGATTCTCGAAGCCCAGTCCCTGTTAGCCTGCTTGACGGGTATCTTCGCCGAGCCCGCCGGGTCGATCTCGGTCGCGGCCGCGCGCCGCCTGAGGACTCAAGGAACGATCGCACAGGGCGATCTCGTCGTCTGCAACATCACCGGCCACGGCCTGAAGCAACCCTCCGCCATAACGATCAGCGATGAGGAGCTTCGTCCGATTGCGCCGGACCTTAGCGCCTTGCAAGGTCGGTTGCAGAAAGCCGAGTCGAGCGCAAGGGGCGGGAAGGTCTAAAAACGGTCCCAGCAGCTTTGCGGCGCTAAGGGACGACGGTTCCCGGGCGCTGCGGGACCTTGCCCGCGAGTTCGTCCTCGATGTCGCCGAACGATCCGAACTCATTGGGCACGCTTTTGCGATAGACCTCGGGCGGCACGTTGCAGTAGACCTCGAGCATGTTCCCATCAGGATCAAAAAAATAGATGCTCTTGGTCACTCCGTGGAAGACCGTGTGGTGAATGCGCACGCCGTTTTCCTTGAAGATCCGGTAGGCTTCCTGAAGCTCGGCAAAGGAGCCCAATTCATAGGCGACGTGCTCCATCCCCAACTGCTCCGGATTGGGCATGGCGGCGCTCTCTTTGGCCTGGCGGATCGCCAGCACGTGATGGTTGTCTTTCGTGTCGGCGCTGAAGAAGAGCATGCCTACATCGTTTTCCCCCACGAGGGGAAGGCCCAGGATCTCGGTGAAAAAACGCTTCGAGCGCTGTAGGTCTTTGACCCGCAATACGAGATGACCCGTTCGCTTTATCCTGATCGGCATCGTTAGTGCCCCCCTTTTCCCAAGGCTTCAGGCGGATGCCTTTTAAGCGCAATTATAGGAAGCTGGCTTCAGATATCCTAACCGTGCTCTCGGTACCACCGGGCAGCGCCGGGATGGAGCGGTACATCCATCGGCGTGGCATCGGTATCCTGCCCGAGCTGGCCGACCCCCGTATACGAGGACTCCCAAAAGATCTCGTCCTTGCGCGCTTCGATAGCCTCGACCACCTTATAAGCGTCCTCATCGGGGAGCGAAGCGCGGGTGTAGAGCGGCCAGCCGCTATAGTCGAGGCATGCGTGATCTTGCTTCAAGTGGGGGTAGCGACCCGCCGGGATGACGACGCGCCGCCAGCCGATCGCTTCCATCTGGCGAAAGATCGGCTCTTCTAGCGTGATGGGCTGCATACCGGCGGCGAGCGCTTCGTCGAACCACTGCACTATGCCCTCGTCGAAGATGGCGTCGATCGTGCCGTCGTGCAAGGCTTTCATCCTGCGCTTGTCACCCGGGGGGCCGTTGAGCTGAAAGCTTCCGCCCCACGATTCGATATCCGAAAGGCTGAAGCCATAGGCCGCAAGCGCCTGGTCGGTCAGCACCCGCGTCGAGTGGGTTGTGTCCTCACGGATCGAAAGGCGCAGCGGATAACGTTTTTCTTTGATTTCTGCGACGGACTTGAGGCCCGTGCGCGGATGGACCATAAAGACGAAGCGATCCCAGGAGGGGTAGACAGCCAAAATCCGAACCGGCAGCGGCTCGCTGAACAAGCCGGTGCCCCGATAAGCCTGGGTGAGTAGCCCAGATGGATTGACCATGGCCATCTCAAGCTCACCGCGCGCGACCGCATGGGCCAGAATCGGCGAGCCCGTGGACATGCGCAGCCACGGGCGATACGTCTCTGCGGAGCCGCTCCCTACGACAATGCACATGTCCCGGTTGCCGTAGTAGGGGGTTTCGGGGTTTCCTGCGACGTGAAGACCGATTTCCCAGAGAAACTTGGCACGCTGAAAGTTGGCTCCTCGCGGAAGTGGTTCCATGATCGACCTCCTGGATAAAATGGCTGGCCCGGAACCCTTTTTATGTTTAGTTGGGTGCAGTTGTCAAACAGGCTGGCGAAGGAAGCGGGAGCTCCGTTCGGGGACCCGCCTCTCGCACCGAAGGCGATGGGCCTGCGCTTTTGCCGAACCGTTCAGTCTCGGCGCCTTCGGCTTGCTCGGCAGGCCCCCTCACTCTGAGACGGAGTAGCCGGAAGCGACCGAGGGAAGCGCGAGCGAAGCTGCGGACGTCCGATTACAAACGCTATGACTCATGGCACAGGCCCATCGGCCGCAGCCGAGAGCGCGCTTCCCGAGGGAGCTTATTCCACCGACCGCGGCCCGACGGCTCGGTCGCTTCCAGGCAGCACGATGGCTCACCGGTCTCGGCGGCAAGCCTCTCTGTCCGAGGGCAATGCGCCTCTACCTTGAGGAGGCCTTCAAACGAAACAATCGGTGTGAGCACCGATGAAGAAACGCGCTACGATCTGCCAAGCACCACAGACGTCATTGGAGCTTCACGTCCGGTGCCCTCGTCCGTCGCGGCTCGCCCCCTCGACCGCGACTTTTTCCTTCGAAGCCCGAAGGGAAGCGCGAGCGAAGCTGCGGACAAGCCCTTCGGGATTTCAAATGGCAAATTTCAGATCTCAGATTTGAGATATGAGATCTGCGATCTGAGATTCCGAGCCAGGCGAGGACAGCCTATCGGCCGCCCTTCGATTTTACTCAGGGTGGTGAGTTTATCGAACCACGGCCTGATGGATCGGCCCCCGTAGAAGAAAATTCTCTTGACAACTGTCCCGGTGGGGTCGGAGAATCGCCTGGTGGAAAGGAAGGAGCTTCCAATGTCACACTCCCGCGCCGCGTATCCAGTAGTGTTCGGTTGTCTTTTGGCTTCACTCCTTTTTCCGGCTGCATGGGCCGATGCTGCCGCTCCCATGGAAAAAGTCGTCATCGCCTTTGCCGGTTTTAATGAGAGGAGCGGATTTCTCTTCGTTGCCAAGGACCAGCGCTTTTTTGAAGAGCAGGGATTGGATGCCCAGATCGTGCAGGTGCGCAGCGGGCCTATCGCCATATCGGCGCTGGCGGCTGGCGACGCTCAATTCTACGCTGCCTCCGCCACGGGCGCCACCCTTGGGGCGATGGCCGGGGGATTGGATGTGGTCTTCCTCGCCGGCATAGTCAATAAACTTGACGGGGATTTCGTCGTCTCACCCAAGATCAAGAGCCCATCTGACCTCAAAGGCAAGATCCTGGGCGTGCAGAGTCTGGGCGGTGGGATTTGGATGTTTACGATGTTGGCCCTCGACCACTGGGGCCTGGTACCGGAGCGAGACAAAATACAGTTCAGGGTCGTCGGAGATCAGGCGGTCATAGCCCAATCTATTTTAACCGGGACGGTGGATGCTGCCTATTTGGGTTATACGTTCAGTAAAGTGGTGCAGCGCCAGGGATACCACGTACTGGCCGATCTTGCCAAACTCGACATTCCATATCAAGGGATTGGCGTTCTAGCCCGCAGGGGGTTTATCGCTCAGTCCCCTGAGGTTGCGGAAAAAACGCTCAGGGCATTGGTGAAAGCGATCGTCTATTTTCAGGATCCGGCAAACAAAAAGTCGGTGACGGGGATTCTGGCCAGGTGGCTGCGGTTGCAGCGTATGGAGGATGCTGAAGCAGGATACGAGATGATCAAGGGTCTCTATGACCGTCGCATCTTTCCCACCAGGGAGGGGCTGCTGAATACCCAACGCGTCCTCAGCAGAGTCGATCAAAAATTCTCGCGCCTTAAGGTAGAAGATATTGCCGATGATCGGATTGTGCGCAAGCTCGAAAGAGAAGGGGTCTTTAAATAAGACGAACTTTGCCACCGCGTTGTGCTCGCCGATTTAACGACGCTGACGCTCAGAAAAAACAGGGCCGCGCGAGCCTAAGGTTTCTCCCCACCGCAGAGCGACGCGGCGGTGAGGGCGTAGACTTTCGTTGCGGTCACCAGATCGGAAATCTTCATGGCGCGGTTTCCCGCCCCGCTCAGCGCCTCTCTCTGCCGCGGCGGCCCGTAGCAAACCGACGGTATTCCGACTTCGTTAAAGACATTGAGGTCGCGCCACATGCTAAGTTCCGCCGAAGGCGGTGCGGGAGGATCGCTCCGGAAAATCTCCCGGTGGGCCGCTTCGAGCGCGTGGATCAGGGGCTCGGCGTTCTTCGCGATGTAGCCACGTGAGTACTGGTACGTCGTGACTTCACAGTCGAGCTCCAAGCGGCGGGTGAGCCCCATGATTTCTCTCATGACGGCCCGGGGATTCTTGCCTGGGACGATTCTCGCATCTAGGTAAATGTCGCACTGCCCGCCCGAGCCGCGGACTTGGATGACCTGTGCCTTGGGAATGATCGTGCCGCCGTCAAACTCGCACTTTTCCTTTTGCTCGTAGTTCTTAGCCCACTCTTCCAGCGCGAGCACGACATGGGCCATTTTCACAAACGCGTTCGGGTGCTCTTTGACATTCATGCCCCGCTCGAGCCTCGGCGTGTAGACCTCTTTCCCCTGCACCCGTATCTTGAACCACGCGGCGCCGCATTCGGCCTTGACGATGCCGAAGCCCGAGGTCTCACCGACCAGCGCGTAGTCGGCGGTCACGCCGCGGTCGACCAGCCATTTGGTGCCGAATCCTTCGCCCGGGTAGTTGATCCCTTGGTGTTCATCGACCGAAGGAGCTCCGGTCTCAAAGGCAACTCCGGTGATCGTAAGATCGCCCCTGAGCCGGAAGCCCGCCCGTTTGATGGCCCTGGCCGCGATCATGAAGGCGCAAAGCTGCGCCTTATCGTTGATGACGCCCTTGCCGAAGATGAGATCCCCCTCCACCCACGCCCCTTCGATTTTTCGCTCCGCCTCCGTTGCCTCCGGTCCTAACTCCTTTCCGGTATCCGTGTGGGCGTTGAGGATGAGACTTGTGCCGTTGCCGGTTCCGGGGATCGTGCCCACCGCGTTCACGCTCTGCTCGGTGATCGATTGGAGCCCTGCATCCATACCGTTTTTCTTCAGCCACGCAACAACCTCCTCTCCAACCTTCCGTTCCTTGCCGTGGGGACTCGGCGTATTGCCGAGATGGAGGCAGAGTTCGACAAGATCTTCGCGGTCCGCGTCGATCATGGTCAAGAGCGCTTCACGGTCTTTTTCGTTCCGCATAACTGTCCTCCTCGTGCATGCCTAGCTTACTTTGCCCTATCGCACGGGTCAACGTGTGTATTGAAAGCGGCTCCAGGACACTGATTTGCAGCGACCAAAAGACTCCACTATGCTACAGGGACTTTAATTTATGGCGGCCGCAGGACAACCGGAAAAGAGTGTGGTAAGCGTTGTGGCGGAGCTGCTTCGCGAGGTGACCTCTCTTCCCGATATGCTCTTCGTCATGGGCAAGGGGCCGCAAGCCGTGATGGAGGCCTGGGTCGATAGCGCGAAAACACGGGTGGGCGCTGAGCGAGATTGGGTGGCGGTCGAGTGCGAAGCCTGGCACTGCCATCTCGATGTTTCCTCGATCGCTTGCCTCCGTTTCGTCGAAGAGAAAGACGTCCACGATCCCACGCGGAAAGCTTTCAGCGTCCGCTTTCTTGGCAGTGATGGTGAACCTTATCTGATGGTCTTTTTCGGCAAGATGTATGATGACGCGGGCGCGTTGCGGTCTGACAAGCTTGCTCTGTTTCGATCGCTGCAGAAAAAGTACGAGTTGACCGAGGCCGACTAGATGGCTCAGCCGACGACCTCTTCGTTCAAGCGATATGGCCTGGTCGGTCTCGGGTTTGCCCACCTCGGAGTCAGCCGCGGGGTTCATGGCACGTTCAGCGTGTTCTATGTCGCTTTTATCGAAGCCTTTGGCTGGTCGCGAGCCGCGGCTGCCGGGGCGCTCTCGCTCGCGGTCATCACCGAGGGCCTTTCCTTACCCCTGGTCGGCTCCTTCACGGATCGCCTCGGCCCGCGGCGGACCTTGCTGCTCGGCGGGGTCACCCTAGCTCTGGGCTTGGGATTCACTGCAACGGTTTCATCCCTCTGGGAGCTCTACTTTTGGCTCGGATTGGTGACCGCGTTGGGATTGGGGTTGATCGGAATGGTCCCTCACATCGCCATTCTGTCGCGCGAATTCTCCGCGCGGCGTGGAACGGCTTTGGGGCTCGCCTTTGCGGGCGGCGGATTCGGTATCATGATCTTGGTCCCGCTCTCCCAGGTGCTTATCAGCCGATGGGGATGGCCTACGGCGTACGTGGGCCTCGCTGTCCTGGCCGCGGCACTGGTGATCCCGCCGGTCCTGCTCTTTTTTCCTGCAGCGCCCTCGGCAGCTCCTGCGGCTCGGGCGCACGGATCGGTGAATGGAAAAGACTGGACTGTGGCCCAGGCGCTTAGAAGCTTGGTCTTCTGGCTGCTTTTTGGTGCGCGTGTTTTGGCCAGCATGGGGAACCAGATCATCGTTACCCACCAGATTGCCTACGCCGTGGATGTTGGATTCTCCAAGCTGTTTGCTGCCTCGATTTTCGGACTTATGGGTATCTCCAGCATCTTTGGCAGGATTTTTTTCGGCTATCTTACCGACCGGATCAAGGGAGAAGCCGCGTTCACTTGGGTTCAGGTGGTCTCTGTGCTTGGCATTGTCGCGCTCCTGCTTCTCAAAGACGATTCCCTTCCGGAGCTCCTGTACGCCTACGCGATTTTCTACGGTCTCGGACAGGGTTCGCGGGCGCTGGTGCTTTCCGCAATCTCCGCGGACATCTTTTTGGGCAGGAGCTTTGGCGCGATCCTGGGATATTTCACCCTTAGCATCGGGATCGGGGGAGCCATGGGATCGTGGTTGGGAGGCTTCATTCACGATGTGACCGGGAGCTATACCAGTGCCTTTGCAATTGCCGTTCTCTGTTTTATCGTTTCCGTGGTCGCGGTCTGGGTGACCCGGCGAATGATTATTGCGCAGGCCAAAGGTCAGGAGATGGCCTCTTGCGGCGGGCGCTGAGTTGGACTATGTTTCCGATGAATTTATTCGTAGGGTTTTATTCGGAAAGGAGTAAGTCATGAGCAAACCCGCAAGAGTCGCCGAGAAGCCTAGAGCGGAGTATGGGTCGGATGTGGTCGTGGATGTGATAAAGGCGTTTGAGATCGAGTATATCGCCATCAATCCCGGGGCCACGTTCCGCGGACTTCACGATTCTTTGGTGAACTACGGCGGCAATCACATGCCTGAAATCATTCTGTGCCCACATGAAGAGATCACCGTGGCCCTGGCCCAGGGCTACGCGCGCGCGAAGGGAAAGCCGATGGCCGCTGCGGTCCATAACATCGTCGGGCTGCAGCACGCCGCGATGGCGATTTACAACGCCTGGTGTGATCGCCTGCCCGTGATCGTCCTGGGCGGCACCGGACCCATGGATACGGCGCAGCGCCGTCCCTGGATCGACTGGGTCCACACGGCTCTCGTGCAGGGAAATCTGGTGCGGGACTTTGTGAAATGGGACGATCAGCCCGGCAGCGTGGAGGCCGTGCCCGATTCCTTCATCCGGGCCTACCGGCTGGCCACTACAGACCCGATGGGTCCTGTCTACATCTGCTACGACGGCGAGGTGCAGGAGAAAAAACTGAGCGGCGAGATTTCGTTCCCGCCGCCGGATCGCTATCCGGCCCCGCTGCCCATGCAGGCCCCGGAAGAAGGATTCGATAAAACGATTCGCTTGCTCCTTGAGGCGAAGACGCCGGTGATCATCGCCGACTGGGTAGGGAGAAGGGAAGCGGGGTTCAACGCCCTGTTGGAACTGGCGGAGCTTCTCGCCATACCGGTCTTTGACCAGTTGGGCCGTTTCAATTTCCCGGTCGACCATCCATTGAACCTTACGGGAATGCAGGAGAAGGTGCTGGGGCAGGCGGACCTGGTTGTGGTCTTGGATGTGCCGGACTTGGAAGGATCGGTTTCGAAAAGAGCTCAAGAGAAGGGGCAGCGGCGGGCGATTCCCCTGCTTTCGTCCAAGGCCAAGATCGTGAACGTCGGCCTCGACGATCTCCTGGTGCGGGCCTGGTCGCATGACTTTAACAAACTGAGAGAAGCGGATCTTGCCATCTTGGCAGACACTTCGGTCTTCCTTCCCGAATTGGTGCGCCGCTTGAGAAGCGAGAAGGAAGCGCTCAAAAAGAAGGCGAGCGAGATCGAAAAGAGGCGCGGTGAGTGGGCAAAGCTCCACAGCGAGAGAGTCGAGGCGCAGGACAAACAGACCAAGGCCAAATGGGATGAGAAGCCGATTGCAACCAGCCGGTTTTACACGGAGCTGGCCGAGGCGCTCAAGAACGAGGATTGGGTCCTGACCAACGGGACCTCGTCAGGGAAGGAAAACCTCTTCCTGCCGGCGAGCAAGTTCAACCAGATCCTCGGCAAATACAAAGGCGGTGGTCTCGGCTACGGCCTGCCAGCTTCTTTGGGGGCGGCCCTGGCGCTTAAGGGGTCAGGCAAGATCTGCGTCGATCTGCAGCCCGATGGCGATTTTCTCTTCACCATCAGCGGCCTCTGGACTGCGGCGCATTACAAGATCCCGCTGCTCATCGTCGTCTGCAGCAACCGCTCCTATTACAACGACGAAGAGCATCAGGAGAGGATGGCCGTGCTCAGGGGAAGACCGGTGGAGAACAAGACCATCGGGATCCGGATCGACGATCCCGCAGTGGACTTTGCCACCAACGCCCGTTCCTACGGCGTCTGGAGCACGGGACCGGTCACCGAGCCAAAGGATCTCGGCAAGGCGCTACGTGACGCGCTTAAGGTAGTCAAGGAAGGAAAGCCTGCGCTGGTCGACGTGGTCTGCCAGTTCCGCTTGTTAACGGATCGTATGAAGCGGCAACGTTAGGCAAGAAAGTGCATTACCTCAGGCCTGACAGCGCGACCTGATGCCGGACGCCATGACGACGTAGGTTAACCAGTTGACGGGGCGTGAGCTTCTAAATTGCGTACACCCAAACAGGCCGTTTTCAAATTCTCCATGTGGATCGCGCTGGAAACGGGGTTGCCTAGTCATCCCACGGCTCGGGGAAAGTCCGAGAGGAGGTGATTCATGATAGGCTTTTACTTGACGCTACTCAGCCTGTTCGCATGGGTCGGTCTTTGGAAGGCCACGGTCCAGGCACAGGACAAGGCTCTACTAGCCGAACTGGTCTCAGCAGCTAAAAAGGAGGGAGTTATAGAGTACTACGGTCCTGGCACTATGACCCCCATGGACGCCCAACGCTTGGCCGCGCCCTTCAATAAGAAGTACGGACTCGATATCAAGCTAAATTTCCACCCCGCTGGGAACATGGTGAGGGACGCCGGTAGGGTAGTATCCCTGGCTGCTGCCGGGCTACCTCCCGAATGGGACCTCATGGTCATGAGCGACGGTATTCACGCGACGCTCTGGCTGAGAAACTTGCACCAGAGGTTCGACTATAGAAAGTTAGGTGTAGGTTCACAACTCATCGAGTTCGATGGGGGCGTGGTCTCCTTCGCCAACCAGTACGTGCTTCCCGCCTATAACACCAAGGTGCTGCCGGCCAAGGACGTGCCTAAGAGCCTGGGAACTCCGGCCGAAGTTGACACGAGACTTCAGATCGGTGAGATCCTTGTCTTTGTCAATCAAATTGATAGCTATATCCACACAGCAAAAAAGTCAGGGGCACCACTGGCCGTTGCCGGAGGGGTAGAGCCGGTGATCTCGCCTGCTTTCCAGGCCGGGGTACCCAAGGGGGCCAAGCACCCCAACGTGAGTCATCTTTTTGCTGCCTTTCTTGCCACCCCCGAGGCGCAAGGACTTTGGGAACAGTTTGTCGGCCAGAGCTCACCGTTCATTCCCGGCACGACGATGCACAAATTTGCCCAGGGGAAAAAGATGCTGTATTTGAGGGCAGACGAAGCCAAGCTGGTAGACCGGCTCGCTCGGGAATACGCCAAGATTCTAGGATTTCGGTAGGAAGAAGCCGGTGCGAGCCACGGATGACGATGTTTCCGTTTGCGAAACTGGCGAAGCAGGGAGTGTGACGATTCAACGCGAGATGAGGGTTTAACCCGAGCGGCTTCGCGGGAGGTAACAAAATGATTTCGCAAGTGGAATCCGAGCTCTTTTCGCTCTTGGCTCCAGAACGCACCTTGCTTTTAGTTGTGGATGTGCAGAACGACTTTTGCCACGACGAAGGCGTTCTTGGCCGGGCTGGAGTTCCGCTCGGTGCTATCCAGGCTGCCGCCGAAACGCTTCTGCAGTTCACTGAGGTGGCACGGCGCGCACGAGTGCCGATCGTGTTTATCAAAACGCATCACGATCCCTCGAATAACTCCCCCGCCTGGTTGAGCAAGATGCGTGGCAGAGCGGCGTGCACCACCGGCAGTTGGGGCGCGGACTTCTATCGGCTCCGCCCTACGGATGCGGACGCGGTGGTCGTGAAACACCGCTACAGCGGCTTTGTCGGTACAAACCTGGAGGTCATCCTGAGAAGCCTTGGCCGGCCCACGCTCCTCCTCACGGGAATAACGACGAATGTCTGCGTGGAGTCCACTGCGCGTGATGCCTTCATGCGCGACTACCACGTTTTTCTCGTAGAAGATTGCGCCGCTGCCCCCACTAAGGAGGAGCACCAATCGACCGTCTACAATATCCGCACATGCTTTGGTTACGTGCTTGACTCGTCAACCGTCGCGGCCTTCTGGGGGGAGGCCAAAGCGCCATAGGAACACGCCGAAGACTTTCAATCCCGGGACGTGCGGCCCACACGTCCCCACACAAACCGGGCTCTACGCCAGGAACGCTGACGCTATCGGCACCGGGTGCGGCAGGGTGCCCATTTCTACGAACATGTTCATCTCGGACTCGGCGATCTTCCGCTCGGTCTCGGTAAAGGTGAACTCGATCCTGGGGTAGCGAGCGGAAGCGAGCAGGGCCTCCTTGTTCCCGCCGTAGCGCTCGATGAACTTGTCCGCGATCT
>JACPAM010000260.1 GCA_016180805.1 Deltaproteobacteria bacterium
GGGAAGCGCGCTCTCGGCTGCGGCCGATGGGTTTGTGCCATGAGTCGTGCTGTTTGTAATCGGACGTCCGCAGCCTCGCTCGCGCTCCCCTCGGTCGCGAGCAAGCCGTCCGCGGCCCTCCTCGTCCCCCTCGGGCTTCGAAGTGAATATGTGCCGATCGGCGGGGCGTCTCGGACCTGTCATGTGCAAGGGTGAAACCTGTTTCATGACCGTTCCTCTTAGCCACCAGTTTCTAAAGCCTGTCTCAGGGCGCGCCGGGTGAATACGGCTGCCATCTTGCGGCGGTAGTCCGCAGAAGCATGCGCATCTGACATCGGCTGGGCCTCCGCCACGGCCGCCATAGCTGCCTCCTCGATGATTCGATCTCCCGGATGTTGGCCTATCAAGGCCGCCTCCGCCCTCTTCGCGCGGAAAGGAACCGGGGCCACTCCTCCCAGGGCCACCCGTGCTTCTCGGCATAGTCGTCCTTCCATGCTCATCACCACGCCAACCCCCACGATGGCCTTGTCCACCGCCCGTAGCCGGCATTTCATATAGCTCCATATTGCACCGGAGGGCAGGGCAGGAATATCTATGTACGCTAGAATCTCGTCCTCTCCCAGCGCAGTCTCCAAGAAACCCTTGAAGAAACTCTCCAGCGGTAGCCGCCGCTCCCCGTGAGGACTGACGATGACGGCTGTAGCGCCCAGGGCGAGGAGGGCAGGAGGCGGGTCCGCGCCTACTTCGTTGTGACACAGGTTACCTCCTAGTGTGCCCAGGTTGCGCACCGCCGGGGAACCCACTAAGGCCTCCGCCTCGCATAGGATCGCTGCACGCTCTTTCACCAAGGGGGAGGTGACCACCTCATAATGAGTGGCCATCGCGCCGACTCGCAGGCCTCCATCCGAGGGCTCGATGCGCTTGAGTTCTGCGATCGCCTCTAGACTGATAATATACGCCGGTCTCACCAGCCGGCTGCGCAACATAGGGATCAGGGATTGGCCTCCGGCGATAAGTCGGGCCTTGCCTTTATGTTGCGCCAGCAGCAATACCGCTTCGGTTACAGTAGCAGGCCGAAGGTACTGAAAGTCTTCCATGGCCTAGCCGGCATTGGCCAGAGCCGCGCCAATGCCAACGATCGGCAGCTCTCCCACTCCTTTGGCGCCGAAAGGGCCCTCTTGATTATGTTTCTCAACGATGATGGACACGACCGGCGGACACTCCAGGGCCGTGGGAAACCCGTAGTCCATGAAAGTCGGGTTAATCACCCGTCCCCCGTCGAATTGCATCTCCTCCAGCAAGAAGTTGGCCAGGCCCATAACAACTGTCCCTTCAATCTGGCCCTCGACGAGATGGGGATTGATCGCAAAGCCCACATCATGAGCCGACACCACCTTTAGGATCGTGATGGCTCCCGTCTCGGTATCGACTTCAACCTCTATGCCAGTTACGCCGTATTTCCAGCCCCATTCCTCTGTCTCTTTCCGGCCGGCAACCTCGGAATAACTCTTGCCTCCACCGAAGTAAGAACCCCTCCCTAGTATGGGCCCGGGCTCGGACCTATGGAGCTTCAGAGAAAGCTCGCTCAAAGAGATTCCTCTGTCGGGGCTCCCCTTTACGAAAACACGGCCTTCCTTGATGTCCAAATCGTCTTCGCTAACCTCTAGCCGCCGTGCCGCGGCTTTTAGAATCTGCTCTCGCGCGTCCTTTGCGGCCAGCCGGACGGCGTTGCCCGCGTGCTCTGTAAGCCGGCTCCCGTAGGCCCCATCGTCGAAGGGTGTTGCCCCCGTATCTCCAAACACCACCTTTATGTCTTCCACCTTGACCCCAAGCTCTTCGGCGCACACCTGGGCCAACACCGTCACTAGCCCTTGACCTATTTCCATCGCACCACTGAGAAGGGTGACCTTTCCATCTTCGTTAAGCCATACAATGGCACAGGATGAGCTGGCCGGATTCGGGTGCTTATCAAAGCAGGCGATACCTTTTCCCCTATTTTTCGCTTTCGGTTGACCCCACTCCAGAGCCGCGGCAGTCTTTTCCAAACACTCTTTGAGCCCCACTCCTCGCAGGATGGCCCCCCCAGGTGACCTGGAACCCTCCTCAAAGATATTCTTGAGGCGGAATTCCACGGGGTCGAGGCCTAGCTTCCGGGCGATGTCGTCCATATGCGTTTCTATCGCCCAGGCTATATCCTGCCCGCCGATGCCCCGATAGGTCGTTGCCGGAACTTTGTTCGTATACACGAGGAGCGAATCGAAGCGAAGGTTCGGGATCCTGTATGTTCCGGCGGCATGGAATTTTGGCGCCAAACTGGGTGGCACGCCGTTACAATAAGCGCCGGTGTCCCAGATCATGGTGACGCCCCTCGCGGTTATCATCCCGTCGCGTCGCACCGCGCTCTTGACGGTTATCCTCGCCGGCACACTTGTGTAGCCATCGATGAATTCTTCATCCCGGGTCATCACCATCTTCACGGGCTTGCCACACTTTAGCGCAAGGAGCACAGGGAAACGCTCCCATCCGGCCTTCTTAGCGCCAAAGCCTCCGCCCACCTCTGTGCCGATTACCCTAATCTTCGTTGCCGGGACGTCCAAAAGATGGGCCAGGTATGATCTCAATTCAAAGGGCCGCTGATTATTCGTCCAAACGGTTATCTCTCCTGAATGAGACACGCTGGCGAGCGCGGCATGGGGCTCCAAATGACAGTGCTGGACGACATGGGTGCTGAAGGAATCCTCGAAGACGAGTTCCGCCTGGGCGAAAGCCGCATCCACGTCTCCATCCACTACAGTCAGCCGGTTGCATACGTTTCGTCCTTTCTGCCCGGCGAGAGGGTGAACCGTGCGTGACCAGGCTCCCCAGGTCTCTCCTCTCTCGGTCTCTTCATGAAGCAAGGGCGCGCTATCCACCATTGCCTCTTCCATATCAAAGACTGCCGGGAGTTCCTCGTATTCTACCTCGATGGCCTCCACCGCCTTTTCCGCAGTCTCTTCGTCTACCGCCGCAACTGCGGCTATAGGTTCGCCGACATAGCGGACCCTTTCGCGCGCCAAAGCATACATGTCGTTGATGTAGCGCCCGATCTTGCGGTCTGGCACGTCTTCGCCTGTGATGACGCACTCTACCCCGGGGATGGCTTTTGCCCGGCTCGGATCCACCTTTAGGATACGGGCGTGAGGAAGCTCGGAACGCGCCACTTTTCCCCAAAGCATGCCCGGCATTTTCTGGTCCACACCGTAGACCACCCTGCCAGTTGCTTTGTCGAGGGCGTCCAATCTGGGGACAGATTTGCCCACGATACTTAAATCGCCTTTTGCGCCTGTGCTCATGTGCTCCCTTAAGACGGTGGCCGTTTTGGGCAGGACACTACCCGATGGCAGGATGTTCTGTCAACTCATGGGCTTCTGTCTCCCCCGGTGCCGCTGGGCCGGCAAACGACTTCAAGTTGACACGGCGTGTCGTTGTCGGATAGTTTCCAGTCCAGAACGGTGGTGGTCTTTCAGTTAGCGAGGAATACCGTTCATCGAGATTCAAGGAGGGTGATCATGCGGACGCGATCAGCGAAAAGTTATATGTGCATCCTGGCTATCTCCGTTGTTTTCGGCGCCGTGTTGGCTCACTCCGGGGCCGTGGCGGCCGACAAGCTGATCGGCGTCTATTCTGCTCGGGTAATGTCTCAATCGATGCCCTGGATCGCCCAGGAGGCTGGCCTTTTCAAGAAGTACGATTTGGACTTTCAGCTCGTTTTTGTCGTGGCTGGCACGCCTGCGGTTGCGGCCATTCTGGCTGGCGATGCCGAGGTGACGATACAAGGTGGTTTGGGATTAACCCGGGCGTTCGTTCAGGGCAACAAGGATATTGTATTTCTAGGGGGAATAAAGAACATACTGACCCATAGTATCGTGGGGAAACCAGAGATCAAGAAACCTGAGAACCTCAGGGGGAAAAAGATCGGCGTGACCCGAATTGGAAGTAACCCCCACTATCTTGCGGTTCAAGCCCTTCGTCATTTTGGTCTTGAAACCCGAGATGTCGCCTTCATCCAGACCGGAGGGACACCGGAGGCCCTTGCCGCGTTGGTTTCCGGGGGTGTTGATGCGGCAGTGTTGACCGCACCGATAGATGCCCAGGCGATTGGCCTGGGATTTCACTACGTTGTCTATGGACCCGATCTCCGTATTCCCTATGCAGCCACCACCCTCAATACCCGCCGCTCTATAATGGCAAAGCGCCCGCAGGTGTTTGGCCGGTTCATGCGGGTCATGGCGGAAGCGACAAAGATTTTGCATACGGATAGAGAGTTTACCCATAGGGTTCTGGGGAAGCAGTTGCGCCTGGACGACAGGAAGATCCTCGACGCTGCTTACGATTCAGAGATCAAAGTTTTGGAGCCCAGACTGGTTATCAAGCCCGAGGCGCTTCAGGCGATCCTGGAGGAAATCTCGCCGGTTGAGCCGCGCGCCAAGAAGGTAAAGGCCCAGGATCTCATTGACACCCGTTTTCTCGACGAGATGGAGAAAAGCGGCTTTTTCGACCAGCTTTGGTCTGGCAAGCGGTAGGACGGGGTTAAGTCATGCCAGGGTTCTAAAAACCCTCTCGACCCATTTTCTTCTCCTACCCTATACAATCCGGCATTAGTATTGCCAATTTTCATGAAATCTGGCAATATAATTGCCGATATGTACAAACGGGTTCTCAACCTCCGGGAGACCGTCAAGCACAAGTCCATTTTCCTTTTTGGCCCGCGCCAGACCGGCAAGAGCACTCTGGTGCGTCAGACTTTCCCGGATGCCGCCTTTTACGATCTTCTGGAAGCCGATACGTTCCGTGAGCTGAGTGCTCGTCCGGAATACCTGCGGCAAACGCTCAGCCCCCAGCAGCCATTCGTTGTCGTCGACGAGATTCAAAAACTCCCAGGTCTCCTTGACGAGATTCAGCTATTGATCGAGCGCAACAAGAAGCTGCGCGTCGTTCTCACAGGGAGCAGCGCCAGAAAGCTCAAACGAGGCGCAACCAATCTTCTCGGCGGACGCGCCTGGGTCTGCCGCCTGCATCCGCTCGTGTCGGCCGAGTTGGACGCCCCGAGGTTGCTTGATCGCCTCAATCGCGGCAGCCTACCGGCTGTCATTGATTCCGAGCACTACAAGGAAGACTTAAAGGCCTACGTGGGCATTTATCTCCGTGAAGAGATCAGGGCCGAGGGTTTGACCCGATCCATCGAGAACTTTTCTCGCTTCCTTGAGGTAGCCGGACTCACCAGCGGGGAGCAGATCAACTTTAGCGCGGTCGCTGACGATGCCGGATTCCCGCCGAGAACTGTGCGTGAGCACTATCAGATTCTTGGGGACACGCTGGTCGGACACCAGCTTCCGGCCTATCAAAAGACCTCCAAGCGCAAACCGATGGCCACCGCCAAGTTCTACTTTTTCGATGTTGGAGTCGCCAACACGCTGAAGCGCACATCTGTGATCGAGGAGGGTTCCGACGCCTATGGCCGGGCCCTAGAACATCTCATATTTTTGGAACTCAGAAGCTTTCTAGACTACCACAGACTGGACCAGGAGCTTACGTACTGGCGCAGCCGCTCGCAGTTCGAAGTGGACTTTTTATTGGGAGACGAGATCGGCATTGAGGTAAAATCCAAAGCTCGGGTGTCGCCGCGCGACTACAAAGGACTCGGCGCCTTAGGGGAGGAAGTGCGACTGAAGAGAAAGATCGTGATTTGCGGGGAGAAGATGCGGCGCAGGGCCGATGACGGCGCGGAGATCATGCCGGCAACCCACTTCCTGAAAGAACTTTGGACCGGGAAGTTGTTGGATTGATCCGCACGGATTTAGATTGTCGTATTTGAAACTAAAATATCAGCAACGCCAAAATTCAAGACGCGCCCTCATCACCGCTACTCGAAATCTAACCTAGGGAGAAACGAAAGAAAAAATGTCTGAACTGATCATGAAGTCCAACGCTGCGACAGCCGAGACCCAGACCTCCGAGCCAAAGGCGACCGTATCCGCGACCGAGTTGGGGGCTCGTCAGCGGGAGATCTCCGTTTCCGAGTTCTTTACCAAGAACCGTCACTTACTGGGCTTCGACAATCCGAGAAAAGGGCTGCTCACCTGTGTCAAGGAAGCCGTCGATAATGCGCTTGACGCGTGTGAGGAAGCGGGGATCCTACCCGACGTCATCGTCAAGCTGGAGGTGGCATCAAACAGGGGCGCTGCCCTGACTCCCAGCCAGGCGAATCGGTTCCGGATCACGGTGATCGACTACGGCCCCGGCATCGTCCGCCAACAGATTCCGAGGATATTCGCAAAGCTTCTCTATGGGTCCAAATTCCATCGGCTGCGCATGAGCCGCGGGCAGCAGGGAATCGGCATATCGGCTGCCGGCATGTATGCGCAACTCACGACC
>JACPAM010000168.1 GCA_016180805.1 Deltaproteobacteria bacterium
CCGGCCTCCGCGCCGTAAATGGCGGAAAATAGCTCGAGCGCGGCAACGCACAACGGATGTCCACCGGCCAGCCCGATCTCGGAAACGGTCGCGCCCGGATCCCCCTCCGTGAGCATTTCTTTAAGCCAGACCGGCTCCGCAGCATAGCCGGTATCGCGAAGAAAACTGTAGACATTGAAAAGCCCCGGACCGGAAAGAATCCGCTCGTAGCTCACGTGGCCGCCGAACTTAGGTAACAGGTAGCGAAGAAGCGCAATCTCCTGGTCCGTGCGTGGAGCGAAATCGGCGTGTCCTCCCTCGGATGCCACCGGATGATGCCGCGTTCCGTCCCATAAGAGCATGGCCTCGCCGAGACCGGTCCCCGCAGCGATGACCGCCACGTTGCCTTTGCGGCCTGGCTTCAAGCTGCCGTGGAGCACGGCAAGCTCCTCACCGCTCAAGTGAAGCATGCCGTACGCGGCAGCCTCCAGATCGTTCAAAAGCTTGACCCGGGACGCCCCGGTCGTCCGGGCAAGTAACTCTTCGTCCATTTCCCAGCCGATATTGGTCAACCGGCAGCGGCCATCGATCACCGTGCCGGCCACACCGAAGCAGCCCACGCTGAGCGCAAAGGCAGTCTCGTCGTGAAGAAATTTGGACAAGATAGCCTCGAACGAGGCAAACTCTGCATTCCGAAAGGTTTCCTCGCGGATCTGTCGGAGACCGTCTCCCACCGCTTCGAAAAGCGCGAGCACCGACTTGGTGCCGCCGACATCGCCGGCAAGAATCATAACGTAAGCTCCTGCGGCCCCCCCTGCTCGCTCAGCGAAGCGCGCTCCGGACGAGCGCGCCGAGACGACGAAGGCCGGCCGGAACGTCCGTGCCGAGATGCACACGGAGGAGCCGCCTTCCGCGCTCGGCCAGCACTTCAAAGTCGCCCTGGGCTTGAAACCGCTTGAGCATCCCGAAGGTGTATTCCTGGCCGGGGATCGGAAGATCCTCCGCGTCCTCCGAAGTGATCTGTAAAAAGACCCCGCTATTGGGACCGCCCTTATGGAGCTGCCCTGTGGAATGGAGGAAGCGGGGCCCGAAGCCCAACGTCGTCGCTACCCGTTTGGCGTCGCGCACCGCATGGCGAATGGCCTGAAGCTCTTTGCGGTTTGCCGGGCTCATCGCCGCATAGGCGTTGACGGCGAAATAGTCGCCCGGACGAATTCGGTTGAGGTGCGCGGCGAGCACGGCCTCCAGCCCCTTCGCGCGTGCGGGGCCTACCACTGCGGCATTTTGTGTGTCGGCTAGAACGCTCACGTCGTCCTCGCTTGCGAGCGGGAACTCCTCGGGAAGTTTCCCCGTCTGCTCGTAAGCCACCGCAAGCTTTCGGGTCGCCACCTTGCTCGCCTCCACGTCGGGTTGGTCGAAGGGGTTGATGGCGAGCACGGAGCCTGCCACCGCCGTCGCCATTTCCCAGCGGAAAAACTCCTGTCCCAAGTCCATGGCCTCCTCGAGACAAATCCTAACCACCGGGTGCCCGGCTTTCTCCAGCGCCGCAACCGCACGATCCTGCCCGGCTGCGGGCTTGCTGTTGAGTCTGAGATAGACGAACAGGCGATCCGTGCCGTAAACCTCGGGCGCGCCCACTTCCTCACCGGCGACCGGGATGAGACCCTTGCCCTGCTTGCCCGTCGACTCCGCCACAAGCTGCTCTAGCCAGTATGCCAAAGCCGCGATGCCCGGCGAGGTCACGAAAGTCACTTTGTCCACGCTGCGGCGGCCGAGCACGCCCAGGATCATCCCCAAGACCGCTGCGGGGTTGGCATGGGGTGGAACAAAGGAAGCGCACGAGCGCACCATGATTTCGGCGCGGTCGAGGAAGTCCGGCACGTCGACGCCCATGATCGCCGCAGGCGCCATGCCGAAATTCGACAGGGCCGAATACCGCCCGCCAATATCCGGCTCGCCGTGAACGATATGGCGAAAACGACCGCTTGTGGCCTGCTCGTGGAGCTTCGTTCCCGGATCGGTGATCGCGATGAAGCGGGAGCCGGCCCGGTCTTTGCCGAAGAGCTTTTCGGCGTGCGCGAAGAAGTATTGCTTGAGCACCTGCGTTTCTGTCGTCCCGCCCGATTTTGAGGAAACGATAAACAAGGTGTCCTTAAGATCGATCTGTCTTTCAAAATCCTTCACTTGCGCCGGCACCGTAGAGTCGAGAACCAGGAGCCGGGGAAAGCCGGAAGCCGGGCCGAAGGTCTCGGATATGAGGTCGGGGCATAGGCTTGAGCCTCCCATACCGAGGAGCAAAACCTGCTTTATGCCCGCCTGCCTTACGTCGCCGACGAGACGCTGCAAGTTCTCCAGGTCATGACGCCGCCCATCCACGGCATGAAGCCAGCCAAGCCACCGGCCCTCGTCCGCGCCGGTCCAAAGCGACGCATCGCCCTGCCACAGCCGGCTCACTTTCCCTTGATCCCGCCACTCTTCCAGCCCGGCTTGAACCTCGCCGCCGCCATCGCCCAACGCGTACGCCTGAACCGTTAGCTCACGAACCAATGGTCCCTCCGCTTTCGATCGAGCCTACACGAAAATTATCAGCATTTGACAGAAAAACAAACAAGATTGACATTTGGGTAAGTCAAAATTAGATTCGGTGAGATGGAGACCGAGGTGAACCCCGTACCACGGACTTACGTCCGTGGCTTTGGGGCGCTGCCCCTCGGGGAAGTTCAGAACATTCATCCCCGCACTCACGCGCGGGGCGTTCTGTGGTACGGGGTGAATCAGGCCAGGTCGAGAGCGGGGCCTCACGAGATCTGTCTGTGGCGTTAGGGGAGCGAACGTGAACGAAATCAGTTTTGTTGACACAACGCTCCGCGACGGACATCAAAGCCTTTGGGCCGAAGGGATGACCACCGGCATGATGCTGCCGATCGCCGAGCGGATGGACCAGGCCGGCTTTGAGTCCATGGAGCTTATATCCGGCTCTCACCTCAAAAAATGCGTCCGTGAGCTGAAGGAGGACCCCTGGGAGCGGGTCCGGCTCATTGCGAAGCGGATCACAAGAACCCCTCTCCGAGTAATCGCGGGCAGGGTCAAGACGTTCGAATTCAATCCACTGTCGATGTACCGCCTCTTCATGGAGCGCATGGCTGCCAATGGGATAAGACAGGCCCGGATATCGGAGGAGTGGAACGATTTTTCCGGATGGAAACGCAAGGTGCAGGTTGCCCGAGAGGTCGGGCTTGAACCCGTGGTGAATCTCATATTTTCCGTCTCGCCCAAGCACACGGACGAATATTATGCTCAGAAGACTCGCGAGGCAGCGTCGCTCGGCGTACCCCGCCTGTGCCTGAAGGACCCCGGAGGACTGTTGACGCCCGAGCGCATCCGGTCCCTCGTTCCGGTAATCTTCGAGAACTGCAACGGTATCCCCCTTGAGCTTCACACTCACTGCACCACGGGCCTCGGCCCTCTGTGTTGTCTCGAAGCGATCAAGCTCGGTGTCAAGACGATCAATACCGCCATTCCTCCGCTGGCCAATTCTTCTTCCAATCCCTCCGTGTTCAACGTAGCGAGAAACGCTCGCGCTCTCGGTTATACGGCGGCGATAGACGAAGAGGTGATTAAGCCCGTAGCGGAGCACTTTACCTTCATAGCGAAGCGGGAGGGTTTCCCGATCGGGATGCCGGTCGAGTACGACTATTCTCAATACCTCCACCAAGTGCCCGGCGGGATGATCTCGAACCTCGGCCACCAGCTCCGCCTGGTGGGGTTGGGGGACCGTTTGGGAGAGGCCCTGGAGGAAGCCGTGCGGGTCCGCGCCGATTTCGGTTACCCGATCATGGTCACGCCGCTGTCTCAATTTGTCGGAAGCCAAGCGGCGATCAACGTCATCGTTGGGGAGCGGTACAAGGAGGCAACGGATCAGGTCATCAAATACGCGCTGGGGCAGTGCGGCCAAGAAGGGAGTTCGTCGATGGACCCCAATGTGAAGGACAAGATCCTGAGCCGACCCCGCGCCAGGGAGCTTGCGCGTTGGGAGCCCCAGGAACCGTCCGTTCACGAGATGCGACAGAAACTGGGCGGGCCCGGCGTTTCCGACGAGGAGCTGCTGCTTCGATGGCTTTTGACGAAGGACGAAATAGAGACCATGCGCGCGGCCGGCGCGCCGAAAGAATACTTGAGCGCAAGACAACCTGTGGTTGCACTGATCGAGGAGCTGGCCAAGCGGTCCAGCGTCAGCCAGATCCGGATCCAGCGACCTGACCTGTCGCTCACCCTGGAGAAGAGACCGGACGGCTCAAAAGGCCCGAGCACCATCGACCGTTGACTTTCAATGTCTCCTCGATATGTATCCACGAGCCTCATCGCAAGGGTTTAAGGGTCAAATCTTTCACTGTGACATTGACGCTCTCTCACATTGACGCCTCAGCGAATGTCAAAGGTCAAGATGCGACCCCTAGCTCCGCATGGTAAAAGGCGCTGGGATAATCAATCCGCAACGGTCGGGCCGTGTCGGCTTGGTATCAGCATCGCCACAATTGTCAAAAAGAAGATGGTTTGTGATGGGGTCACCCATTAGAAGGCTGGTTGCCAACCAGCTGACCGTACCGTAGTACAGACCCGGAAAATCTGCAACTTCTCTCTCGCGGTTCCCGTAATCATGTACCGCTGAGAGAATCAGCCCATCTCGCTTGCTTTTGGTTAGCTTCCCTTCGGCTTTCTAAGATCCTGAAAACAGACGTCTGCACCTTCAGTGGCACCTGATTGGAGAAGTGGGTGTACACACCATCGAGCCGGCGCATCCCTTTAAAAAGGTTAGCTTCGGTTGTTTCAATACAATAAACAAGACCCCATCACCGCCATCACCGTCTTTGCTAGACATTTTTGGGTGCTTCCTGTTTGGGTTGTTGTGTTTCCCCATCTTGGTTGGTGGGTTGGTAAATGTCATGAGCACGACTGGTGTCAAAATAGCGCCGGAAAATAAAAGTCTGGACCATGGAAAGGACGGAAAAGGACAAGAACAGGAGAGCCCGGCCACCGTTTAGAGGCGTGCTCATGAAGTACTGCTCGAAATCCAACTCAGCAAGCTTGCCGGCTACAATTCCAGATAGAAAAGAGGTGACGAGACCAGCGAGCGCCTGGAAATGAGAACCCTCCTTCTTGTAAGGTGAGGCGGCCATTCCAATTGGCATCCCAAGAATATAGCCTGCAAGGCAGACTATGCCGGTCAGCGGAAACTGCGTAGGGTCCAAACGATATGCGAGATAGAAAAGGAACGCGAACACGGCCCATGTGACGGCACTTGCTGGCAAGAAGGTTGATGTCCAATGTGGTTTTTTCATGGTGCGCGAGGAAAACGCCTAACGGGGCGCGGGATGAGCCGCCAGGGCACGAGCGGTCTTTAGCACGCTAAGTGCCTGGCCGGTTCTATCCCGCTGATAGGCGGAGCGCGAGCGACGACCTCGCCACAGACCCCAACTGTTTCAATGTCTCTATGGCCGCTGCCATCATCCTTTTCGTTTCAACACCAGGCGTCGCGAGCGGTCCGCTTACGGTGGCGCTAAGCTGCGGCCCTCTGAGGCCGCCAGCTTAGGCGGTGTGTTAGCTTCCAGTAGGTTTCAGCCGCAGCTTGGGTCGACGAGACACTACCGGGTGACCGGAATCCTTTTCTTTCTTCTTCAAGTCAGCACAAATGGCCGACAGGTCGTAGTTAAATCTCGCCGCGTGGGCTTCCCGGACCTTGCGAACTTCGTCGACGATGGGATCTGATTTCATGGCTCGATACCTCCTAACTCTTCAGGTGAACAGATAACGGGGCACTCATAGCCTACCGCCTCGATAACAGTCCTGATTCGCGCTTTCATCTCGGCATTGTTGATATGACGGAAATTCCACGTCAGAAGAAAATCCATCCCATGCACGGTCGCCAGGGAAATATGCAGCGCGTCTTCGGCCCTCGTTGAGGGGATAGCTCCCTCGTCCATCAAGCGCTTGCCCAATTCCTCGGCAGCATCGTTAATCTCCAGAATCGGCAGCCCTGAAATCGCTGCCAGGCGCCTTTGGGCCGCTTCAGCACCACCCGCTTTAGCCTCCTCCACCACAAGTACCGAGACGTAAAGATCAAAGCGCTGTCTGGCATCCTCCCACCATTCTTGCGTGAGGGTCTGCCTAGCGGCAGTGACAATATCTCGACTTGGCCGGGCCGTGTAGTAGCTAATGACCGAGGTCTCGACATAACGGAAGATGCCATAGCTCGGCTAGTCTATCAGTAACCAGTCGCAGAAGCGATTAAGTTTACTGCCGCAACTCCGGCAGTGTATTAGCCTGCCGCTTTTCAATCCCACAAAAGCAAACTGGGAGCAATATCCACCATTTGCGAACAATCTGTCAAGGCTACCGCATCCCACAAACGCTGCCAATCCGGCAGTGTATGAGGATATCAGCCCGCCGTGTATCAGGCTAATGGACCGTTGTTCAAAGCTGATCCGCCGGACTGAAGACACCACGTCCGCCTCGATTCAGAACGTGTGTGTAAATCTTATGTGCAGCTGCACATAATAAATCATGGTGGTCGTCACATTTTTATGCCCTAACAGCTCTTGAACTGTTGTGATGTCGCAGCCGCATCCTATCGCTGCCGATAAGCCGGAGGCGACTTTTTTTCCGGTAGCGTTGCCGCGCGGTTTTTGGGATGATAGGAAATAAAGTTTTGGATAAAGCGGAGCAAATCACAGAACGCTAATCCGATGTCCCAGCATCAAGAAGGCCGCCGGCGCCAAGAAAAGTCCCTGTTAGAACTGGAGGATAATCCCCTCTGGTACAAAGACGCCGTCATCTATGAGATACACGTCCGGGCCTTCTCCGACGGCAACGGCGACGGCATCGGCGATTTCGTCGGGCTCACGGAAAAGCTCGACCACCTCCAGGACCTCGGGGTGACCGCCCTGTGGCTCCTTCCCTTCTACCCTTCCCCCCTGAGAGATGACGGCTACGACATCTCCGATTATGCGGGGATTCACCCCGACTACGGGACGCTGCAGGATTTCAAGCTCTTTCTCAAAGAGGCACACCGGCGCGGTCTCAGGGTGATCACGGAGCTCGTCATCAACCACACCTCCGATCAGCATCCCTGGTTTCGGCGCGCGCGGGAAGCCCGGCCCGCAGCGAGAGAGCGCGACTTTTACGTCTGGAGCGACACCCCGGAAAAGTATCAGGAGGCGCGCATCATCTTCAAAGACTTCGAGCCCTCGAACTGGACATGGGACTCGGCGGCCAAAGCCTACTATTGGCACCGCTTCTACTCCCACCAGCCCGACCTGAACTTCGACAACCCCGAGGTGCGCAAGGCCGTCACCTCCATGCTCGAATTCTGGCTCGACATGGGCGTCGACGGGCTGCGCCTGGATGCGGTGCCCTATCTCCACGAGCGCGAGGGCACGCACTGCGAGAACCTGCCGGAAACGCACGCCTTCCTGAGAGAGCTGCGCCAGCGCGTCGACCGGAAGTTTCACAGCCGCGTGTTTCTCGCCGAGGCCAACCAGTGGCCGGAAGACGCCGCCGCCTACTTCGGCGCCGGCGACGAGTGCCATCTGGCCTTTCATTTTCCGGTCATGCCCCGTCTCTTCATGGCGATCCATATGGAGGACCGCTTTCCGATCATCGACATCCTCGAGCAGACGCCGCCGATCCCGGACAGTTGCCAGTGGGCGATTTTTCTTCGCAACCACGACGAGCTGACCCTCGAGATGGTCACCGACGAGGACCGCGACTACATGTACAAGGTGTACGCCAGCGATCCCCGGGCGCGGATCAACCTCGGCATCCGCCGCCGCCTGGCGCCGCTTCTGGGAAACAACCGCAGGAAGATCGAGCTGATGAACAGCTTGCTTTTCTCCCTGCCCGGGACCCCCGTGATCTATTATGGCGACGAGGTCGGGATGGGCGACAACATCTATCTGGGCGACCGCAACGGCGTGCGCACCCCGATGCAGTGGAGCGCCGATCGCAACGCGGGCTTCTCGCGGGCGAACCCGCAGCGGCTCTACCTCCCCGTGATCATCGATCCTGAATATCACTACGAAGCGTGCAATGTAGAGGCGCAGCAGCAAAACCTGCACTCGCTCCTGTGGTGGATGAAGCGGCTCATCCAACTGCGCAAGCGCTACCAATCTTTCGGGCGCGGCGGGATCGAGTTCCTCTACCCCGAGAACCGAAAGGTGCTCGTTTTTCTGCGCCGCTACCACGACGAGCTGATCCTCGTGATCGCCAACCTGTCGCGCTTCGTCCAGTTCGCTGAGCTCGACCTCTCTGCCTTCAAGGACATGATCCCCGTGGAGCTTTTCAGCCAGGCGAGTTTTCCTTCTATCGGCGATCTGCCTTACTTCATCACGCTCGGCCCCCACGCGTTTTACTGGTTCAAGCTGGAGCGGCCGGCGCCGGCGGCCTTGCAGGCCGCTCAGGCGGAACGCGAGCTGCCGACCCTGGAGGCAAGCGATTCGTGGGCGGAACTCGTCCGGGGCAAGGCCAAGCCTCGTCTCGAGCGCGTTCTTTCCGGCTATCTTCGAACCTGCCGCTGGTTCGGCGGCGCGGCAAAGCAGGTCCGCTCCGCCCGGATCGTCGAGACCTTTCCCATTCCGTTCGACACCGCCACGGCGTACCTCGCTGCCGTGGAAATCCAGTATCTGGGCGGCGCGGCGGAGAGCTACCTCCTACCGCTCGGCTTCGCTCCATCGGGGCGCGAAGCCGAGCTCAAGCAGGCAAGCCCCACGGCGATCGTCGCGCAAGTCCGAGCCAAGGGAGACGATCACGAGGCCGGTGGCGTGCTCTACGACGCGCTGTACGACCCGCGCTTCTGTAAATCGCTCTTGAGCGCGGTCGCGCGCCGCCGGCGATTCAAAGGCGATACGGGAACGGTATTCGCCGTGCCCTCGAAGGTCTTCCGCAAAGTAGCCGGCACCGCCGAGGGCCTCCTGGAGCCGTCGGTGTCAAAGAGAGAGCACGACAACACCGCGATCATCTACGGCGACCGGTTGATGCTCAAGATGTTCCGAAGGCTTCAGGAAGGACTCAATCCGGATCTCGAAATCAGCCGCTTCATCACGGAGAAGACTTCCTTCGCCCATACCCTGCCATTGGCGGGAGCCTTCGAGCTCCAAACGGAGCGCGGAGAGCCGGCGACCATCGGGCTTTTGCACGGCCTGGTTGCCAACCAGGGTGACGCGTGGCGCTACACATCGGAGTGCCTCGGACGATACTTCGACGAGGCGTTGGCGCAACCCGCCGACAGGGGAAAAGTAGCCCTGCCTGAGGCACCGATGATCCATCTGGCCGAGACGGATATCCCCGTCCTTGCTCAGGAGCTCATCGGTCCCTTCCTCTCGTCGGCGGCGCTTCTCGGCCAGCGCACCGGCGAGCTTCACATCGCCCTGGCATCGGATCCCAAAGACCCCGCCTTCGCGCCCGAGCCCTTCACGGCACTTTATCGGCGCTCGCTCTATCAAAGCATGCGGGCGCTGGCAGATCAGGTCCTCACTTTGCTCGACAAAAACGTCAAAGGCGTAGCGGAATCAATCCGGCCGCGCGCCGAACGGGTTTTGAGCCTGAAAAAAGAGCTCTTTAACCGATTCCGCGTTATCCTGGAGAAGAGGATCACGGCCATGCGCATCCGTTGCCACGGCGACTACCACCTGGGGCGGGTTCTCTATACCGGGAAAGATTTCGTCATTATCGACTTCGAGGGCGAGCCTGCGCGGCCGATCAGCGAACGGCGGATCAAACGGTCTGCGCTCCGCGACGTGGCGGGAATGCTTCGCTCCTTCGAGTACGCTGCACTATCCCGGCTCAAAAACGGGAGCTTCAGGCCTGAGGACATTCCCAACCTGGAGCCGTGGGCCCGCTTCTGGAACCTGTGGGTGTCCGTCGCCTTCCTCAAAGGCTATTTCGAGGCGACCCGGGATGGCGCGTTTTTACCCAAGTCCCGTGACGAGCTGAGCACGCTGCTGGATCTCTATCTGCTGGAGAAAGCCGTCTATGAGCTCGGATACGAGCTCAACAACAGGCC
>JACPAM010000169.1 GCA_016180805.1 Deltaproteobacteria bacterium
ACGGGAAGCTCCAGGTGCGAGTCCTGCGCCGTGTCGCCGTGTCCAGGAAAATGCTTGCCACACGGGATGATCCTCCCGTCTTTGAGCCCGCGAATGAATGGCCCGGCGAATCGGATGACGGCATCGGGATGGGTCCCGAGCGCGCGGTCGCCGATGATAGGATTGTTGGGGTTGGAGTGGACATCCAAAACCGGCGCGAAGTTGAGATTGATGCCTACGACGACTAGTTCGCGAGCCATGGCGAGTCCCACCTCGTAGGCGAGTTCGGGGTCGTTTGATTTTCCCATGACCCCTGCTGCGGGAAAATGCGTGAACGGCGGCGGTAGGCGGTGAACTCTCCCCCCTTCGTGGTCGATGGCGATAAAAGGGGGACACTCTTTGGCTCCTTGCCACAACGACTGGCACAGAGAGAGGATCTGTTTCGGCTCTTGAAGGTTATGGCTGAACAGGATGAATCCGCCAAAGGGGTAATTTTTGAGAAGCTGTTTCTCCTCCTTTGTCAGCTCTCCAGCTCGGAGGCCTACCATAAACACCTGGCCGATGTTCTCTTTCAGCGTCGTCATACGGGGCTGCAGCAGAAGCCAAATTTCTTAAGATTGGTTCAAGGGAAGTCGCGACCCGCTACCTTGCCGCCGTTTCCTCGCCTGGGCCCCCCTCTACAAGGAATTTTGCCAGCCCTTCTCCGAGCCCTCGACACGCGACACCAAAGGGAAAAGAGGTTATTCCGTGGGGGAGAAGCAAGGGAACTGGAAGGGTTACCAGACTCACGCCGGCGCCTGATTTTCCCTTGGCATATGCCTGCACGGCGCCGGCAACGCGGCGATGCCTGGCATCCACCACTATCGCCTCCAGGAGAACCTCGTTGTCCCACGAGGCGCTCAGCGATGGTCCCGGCCCACCAAGCATGCTCGTCGCGGCGCTCCATTCGACCTCCGTCAGACGATGTCCCTGCTCCGTGCCCACAGCGAGCACATAGCGCAGACCCAATGGAGCGATCTTGACGTAAAACGCCGGATCTCGTAGGAGCCTCTGCCACGCGAAGTATCCCGAGGGTAATTGATCCGCGGTTAGATCTGGAAATGCCAGTTTGCGAAACTCACTCGGAGGGATGATGCGGAGATCTGGATGAGTTCCCTTCAGGTAGCTCTGGACGCAGCCCGTCACTTGATCTTCCAGTTCCGTCAGATAGTCGTCCTTGACAGGAGCCGCTAGCATGACCCCAACGACATCTTGGGAGGCGAGGCCTGTAGGGGCCACCCTTTGCTCCTGAACCCAGGCAGTGGTGCATCCAGCCCCGGCTAAGCCTACGAGAAGGAGAGCAAAAATAGCGGAACCAAGCAGCGTCCTTCGGAAAAGGTTCGTGTCCTTCGTCGGCCGCTCTAGCAATCCAATCCCTCCTCAAAGTTAATAATACCACATGCTGGACAATTTTTGGGGGTTTGTGTACATTCGCCAACCGAGATGGCGAAGAAGAGGTATCTCGTAGTGGAGGGGCCGATTGGGGTAGGAAAGACAAGCCTCGCCAAGCTTCTCGCCGCCGAGTTTCAAGCCCGAACCGTCTTTGAGAAAGTAGAGGACAACCCCTTTCTTCCCAAGTTTTATGAGGACCGGGACACCTATGCCTTCCAGAACCAGCTATTTTTCCTCGTTAGCCGTTACCAGCAGCAGCGGGAGCTGATTCAGCAGGATCTTTTCAGCCAAAACGCGGTGGCGGATTACCTCTTTGCGAAGGACAAGATCTTCGCCACCCTGACCTTAAGCGCAGAAGAGCTAAATCTCTATCAGCAGATTTACCAGCTCTTGGATACCAGGGTACCCAGGCCGGATCTCGTGGTCTACCTCCAGGCCCGACCGGAGATCCTTTACAAAAGGATCAAAAAGAGAGATAAAAGCTATGAGCGAGGCGTGACCCTGGAATACCTCGAAGAGGTGGCTCAGGCGTATAATCGGTACTTCTTTCACTACGACGAGACTCCTCTTCTGGTGGTGAATACTTCAGAGATCGATTTCGTTTCAAGCAGCAAGGATCTGGCTGACTTGATCAAAGAAATCAACAGCATGGGATCGGGCACGCAGCATTACATACCGCTTGGATCCAGGTAGCCTGGACTGAGACGGACGGCAGAATGGCAGTGGCGCGGAGAAGGACGGCCCGACGCCGGTCCGCTGCGCAGAAATGGCCTTCCGGCTTTGTTCGGGAGGCTTTTTTATTTTGGAGGGGACGATGGCGCCGGATAAGGTTACGGTACCCGAGATCAAAAGGATGAAGGAGAAGGGGGAGAGGATTACCTCTCTCACCGCGTATGATTACAGCTTTGCCCGGATCCTGGATGCGGCGGGAATAGACATTCTTTTGGTTGGCGATTCCTTGGGCTCGGTCATCCAAGGCCAGGAGAGCACCCTGCCGGTGACTTTGGACGATGTCATCTACCACACACGGGCGGTCGTGCGGGGAAGAAAGCGCGCTCTGGTGGTCGCCGACATGCCGTTTCTTTCCTTCCAGATAAGCGTGGAGGAGGCCAAGCGCAATGCTGGCAGGCTCCTTCAGGAGGGAGGCGCAGAGGCGGTGAAGCTCGAAGGCGGGGTGGAGATGCTCGAAACCGTCGAAGCGATCGTAGAGATCGGCATCCCCGTCATGGGGCACGTTGGCCTGACTCCCCAATCGCTTCATCGCTTCGGCGGCTACAAGGTTCAGGGGAAGGACAGAGACCAGCGGGAAAAGATTATCCAGGATGCGCTGGCGGTGGAGGAGGGCGGCGCCTTTTCTATCGTGCTTGAGGGGATCCCCATGGATCTCGCCCAGGAGATCACGCGACGCCTTTCGATTCCAACGATCGGCATCGGCGCGGGACCGCACTGCGACGGGCAGGTGCTTGTCGTCCACGACATGCTCGGCCTGTTCGACATGTACGCGCCAAAGTTCGTGAAGCAATACGCGGATCTTAAAGGCGTCATGGCCGAGGCGGTGAAGAACTTCATTACCGAGGTCAAAGAGGGAAGGTTCCCTGATGAGGAGCATTCGTTTCATTGAGGAAAAGGTGGGCTTCAGGGCTCTGTTCGCTCCACGGACTCTCGCAGTGACCCTTCCGGGGCTTGCCAGGATAGGCTCCCTCGGGGAACGCGCTTTCGGCTGCGGCCGATGGGCCAGTGCTTTAACCGAGTTCTCTCACTCCTACGTCCGCAGCCTCACTCGCGCTCCCCTCGATCGCTCCGTGCTGCTTCGTCCATGTTCCGCTCACGGAGCCCTTTCAGTCCTGACCATGGTTGTGTGAGTCAGCGTATGCGGGTTATCGCGCGCATTAAAGAGATGCAGGAATGGAGCGAGCGGGAAAGGTGCGCGGGAAAGCGTATCGCCTTTGTCCCGACGATGGGCTTTTTGCACGACGGCCACCTGGAGCTGGTTCGCGACGGGAGAAAAAGGGGAGACCGCCTTGTGGTCTCGATCTTCGTCAACCCCACGCAGTTCGGTCCGCAGGAGGATTTTGCCGCTTACCCGCGGGATTTCGAACGCGACCGCAAACTCCTCGATCAGGCGGGAACGGATATTTTGTTTTACCCGGCGAGCTCCGAGATGTATCCCGACGGCTATCGAACCTACGTGGAGGTGGAAAAGCTTAGCCATTTTCTCTGCGGGGCTTTCCGCCCCGGCCACTTCCGCGGCGTGACCACTGTCCTGGTAAAGCTCTTCAGCATCGTTAGGCCCCACGTGGTGGTTTTGGGCGCCAAGGACTACCAGCAGCTTCGGATCGTTTGCCGCATGGTCGAAGATTTGAACCTTGCGATCGAGGTCGTCGGCTACCCGACCGTGAGAGAAGAGGATGGCTTGGCCATGAGCTCGCGCAATGCTTATCTGAATCAGGAGGAGCGCCGGGCGGCGCTAAGCCTGTCCCGCTCGCTCAAGAAGGCCGAGTCCCTCGTCCTGGAGGGAGAGAGGGAGAGCCGGCGGATTGTCGAGGCGGTCCGCTCTGAGATAGACAAGGAGCCGTTGGCCCGCCTTGAGTATGTACAGGTGTGCAATCCGGAGAGCCTGGAAGAGGTGGAGCGGATCGACGGGAATGCGGTTCTTGCGCTCGCCGTCCGGGTCGGCAGAGCACGGCTCATCGACAACACCTTGCTTAAGGGCAGGCGGGGATGAAATACTGGGAGCATGGCAGTGGAAGGCGAGAAGACCGTGTGTGTGAACCGGCGGGCGCGCCATGATTACTTCATCGAGGAGACCTTTGAGGCGGGGCTCGTCCTCAAAGGCAGCGAGGTCAAGTCGCTCCGCGATGGCAAAGCCAATCTCAAGGACAGCTACGCCCGCGTTCAGAAGGGCGAGGCCCATCTTTTAAACACGCATATCAGCCCCTATCCCGCTGCCAACCAGTTCAACCATGAGCCCACGCGAACCCGAAAGCTTCTTCTCCACAAAAAGGAGATCGAGCGCCTGACGGGGAAGACCAAGGAGCGAGGGTTGACCCTGATCCCGCTCAGGCTATACTTTAAAGATGGCGTAGCCAAAGTCGAGCTGGGGCTCGCGCGCGGTAAAAAGCTCTTCGACAAGCGCGAGACCTTGAAGCGCAGAGCGGCCCAACGCGAAGTCGAGCGCTCTTTGAAATCACGCACCTAGTTTGGGGTTCGAGGCGTAAGCGTTCAAACCGTTTGAGTCGTTCGATACGTTGAAACCGTTAAACGATTTGAACGTTTTGAACGAATTGAACCTGGGAATTTAGTGTTTGGGGGCGATCTGGGTTCGACGGAGGTAGGAAGTCAGAACGGCATGCCGGGGTCCTGTTGGCCCGTTAAACAAACAGGTCTGCAAATTAAAAGCAGATAACTTCGAGTACGCACTGGCTGCCTAGCCGCAGCTAGCGTCTTACCGGCCTTCTCCCACGGGGCTGGATGAGGCGTCATTTAGTGGGATGGGCCGATTCTCCTGCCGGAGGGGATGAGGCTGAGATTCAAACCGGCTGGCTCTTCAAGACCCTGCCGACGGGGGCTTGAAGGGCGAGATCAAAACACCGGCTAAGCATGTAGTCGTTCTTGGCGGAGTACCTTCGGACGGGGGTTCGATTCCCCCCGCCTCCACCAAAAATAAAAAAGCCCGAACGGGGCTTTTTTATTTTAGAGCATTGGAGCATTCGACATTTCCTATCGTACGGATGGCTTTCCCGTCAGATCAGCCGGTCCAGCAAGGCCAATGCCGGGCTGACTCGAATCCCCTCGGGCGTAAGATAATCCTTGCTGCCGGCTCCCGACACCTGCCACGCCTCAGCCTCGGGGAACCGCGCCTTAAGGTAACGAAGACCCCGATCCACATCGGCGTCCGCCCACTTGCATTCGACAAGTAAATGCGGCCGCCGCCCCTCGACCACGACGAAGTCC
>JACPAM010000170.1 GCA_016180805.1 Deltaproteobacteria bacterium
TCAATGTCTAGAAAGGGGACAGTCCCCTTGCCGGAAGGGGGACTGTCCCCCTTGTCGTTCTAGGAGGAGGTTAGTGCCATGGCCATAATTCAAGATATGATGCCGGCATTTGAGCTGTTTCAGCCCACGAGCGTGAAGGACGCTCTGGCCCTCTTGAACAGATATGGCAAGGACACGTGGGTGATGGCGGGGGGCATGGACAGTCTCGATTGGTTCAAAGACCGCGCCAAGAAGCCAAAGGTGGTTGTCGATCTGAGCCAGATCAAAGAACTCAAAGGCATCCGGCAGCAGGGCGATGGGGTCGAGATCGGCGCCATGACCACGCTAACGCAGGTTGCTACGAACTCGTTGATCCAGTCGCGCTATGGTCTGCTTGCTCAGGCCGCGCGTAAGGTAGCGACGCCGCAAATCCGCAACCAGGGAACCATCGGTGGCAACGTGAGCCAGGATACCCGCTGCTGGTACTACCGCGCCGGCATGCCCTGCTATCGCGCGGGAGGGAACACCTGTTACGCGGACACGCCGACCGCGATGAACCGCGAGCACTGCATATTCGAGGCGGACCGCTGTGTGGCCGTGACGCCGTCAGACACGGCCCCGGCTTTGATCGCGCTCGACGCGAAGTTCGTGATTCGCAATCCGTATTCCCAACACTTGGGCGGGAGCTCGCTTTTACTTCGAAAAGGCGAGCGACCGCGAAGCGTGGGATTTTCCTCTCGTGAACGTGGCCTCTGCGATGATCGTCGAAGGCGGGGTGATCAAGCAGGCGCGGGTTGTCGTTGGCGGTGTGTCCCCCCGGCCGCTCAGGCTCAAGGCCGTCGAGGACAGCCTGCGCGGGGAACGGGTGAGCGAGGAGACCGCCGAGCTGGCCGGCCAGACCGCGATCTGGGGAGCAAGGCCCCTCAATCATAACCACTACAAAGTGCCGCTGATGAAAAACCTGGTGAAGCGGTCCGTCCGGGGAGTCCGGGTGTAGATGGAATGCCAGGGAAGTCCCTTCGGATAGAGGGCTGAGTGGGATTCCTGAGCGCGGCCGTTTTAACCTCTGCCTTTGGCAGATGTGGGCCGGAGCAGCACGGAGCGACCGAGGGGAGCGCGAGTGAGGCTGCGGACGTAGGAGTGGGAAGATTCGGTTAAAGCACTGGCCTATCGGCCGCAGCCGAAAGCGCGTTCCCCGAGGGAGCCTATCCGAGCAAGTCCTGGAAGGGTCGCTGCGGGAGGCCGTGGAGCGAAGGAACCCCGAAGCCCGCGACTTCGACTGTGAACATGGAGTGGTTTAGGCGGGAAAGGAACCCCTGGGGCCAGGAGATCCTCGTCGGGCTTTCCTGGGATCTTATTTGGGTGGCGGTTGCGGCTGGGTTGTTGTTAATTGTCGCGCACGCGCTGCTCTATTACTGGCGCTTGCGAATGCCTGGAGCCGGCGCAGGAACCATTAACGAAAGTCTGCTGAGGCAGCTTCCTGAAAGGATTCTCCGCCATTCGCTTGCCTCCAGGATCTTTCATTGGGTCATGGCGGTTTCCGTTCTCGTCCTTCTGTTCACCGCCTTTCTGCCTATTTGGGGCATTAAGTTTCCCTGGGTGACCCCGCACTGGATTGCCGGGCTCGTGCTCACGGTAGCAATCATCTTTCACATCGTTCATGTCTCGTTTTGGAAGGGTCTAAGTCTCATGTGGATCAGCCGCCAGGAGTGCCGTGACGAGTGGTTGGTCATAAAGCGACTCTTGGGCTCGGAGGTCCCACGGCCTGGGAAACCCGGGAAGAACCCGCTGGAGAACAAACTCTTCCATCATGCGGCCAGCATCTCGGCGTTGGCTACCTACTATCGTCACGGGCCTGATTATGATGGCCAAGGTCGACACTCCCTGGTGGAATCGCAACCCCTATGTTTTGTCCGACGATACCTGGGGGATCATCTACGTCTTCCATGGGGCCGGAAGCGTGGCGCTGATTACCCTGGTCATGGCTCATTTTTATTTCGCCATTCGGCCAGAGAAACGCTGGATTACCCTTTCCATGTTTCGCGGCTGGATCTCTCGGGAGCGCTTTCTCGAGCACCATGATCCTGAGCGCTGGCCGGTGGCGTCAGCCGTCTCACCCAAAGCCCTTGGCGCCCTTTCCAGAGAGCGTCAGGAGGAGCGGCAGGAAGCGGGAGCCCCATGAGCCCTGGCAGCGACGGGCTCAAGCAACGCATCGAGATCATTGAGGCGGCCTATGAGTTCATGCTCGCCTACGCCGCTCAGGGCGTCTCCGGCGAGGAAGGGGAGGGGCGCGCGACGGAGATACGCGAGCAGCTCAAACGGTCAGACGATGCCCTGGAGGGACTGGCCCGGCTCCTAAGGGGTCTGGTTAAAAACAAAAAGCTCAAGCCTGCGGGGCAGTGCCAGGCATTTATCGACATAGTGGAAACAGATTCTCGCCATGCCCAGGCCGCCATCCAGCTCGTACTCGCCCAACGCGCGATCAGCTCGCAACTCATCGATAACCTGAACGCTCTGATTCACCTGCGCGCCCTCCTCACCGATCTCTTTTTGATCGACGAAGTTTTGAAGCTGCAAAAGGTTCCCGAAGGCCGCTAAAGGCCCGAAAGCCTATCGGGGGCCGAGTTATCAGGCCGCGGCCGATGGGTTCGTGCCATGGGTCGTACCGCCTGTAATCGGACGTCCGCGGCCTTCATCCTCGTCCCCCTCTGGCTTTCATCAGCAAGGGTCAAGTCAAACTTCATACCGAGCTGACGATAAGGAGGATCGAAGTAGAGCTGGATCTGACCCGCGCGAGGGGAGACAAAGAGGCGTGTTATGCGGCTCGCGCCGCCGGACTAAGCAGGCTCGGGGACTTTGGTGCGCATGGTCACGAACTCTTCGGCTGCCGTAGGATGGATCCCGATCGTCGCGTCGAATTGCGCTTTGGTCGCGCCGCAGGTTAAGGCGACAGCCAGCCCCTGGATGATCTCTCCCGCCTCCGGCCCGACCATGTGACAGCCGAGGACGCGGTCCGTCGCGGGATCGACGACGAGCTTGATCATTGTCATCTCATCGCGCCCGGACAGCGTGTGCTTGAGCGGTCTGAAGCGGCTCCTGTAAACGTCGATCTCGCCGTAGCGCTCCCGCGCTTCGCTTTCATGGGATTGTTGTTAAACAGCGTCTCCGCCACGGCTCGCCCTTCGGCGATCGCCATCGGTGTCAGCATCATCCGATCGGTGCAATCCCCGACCGCATAGATGTTGGGCGCGCTGGTGCGAGAAAAGGCATCTACGATCACGGCGCCGTTGGCGTTCAGTTGAACACCCCCCCGCTCCGGGTGGATGCCGCGGCTATTGGGGTGGCGCCCTGTGGCGAACATGACCGCGTCGGTTTCGAGGGCGCGTTCTCCAGTCAGCGTAGCGCGCAATTCTCCTGCAGCTTTCTCGATCCTGGCAATGCTCGTCTGAAAGCGCAGATCGATGCCTTTCTTTCGCATCTCTTCCGCGAGCGTCTCGCGCACATCGTCGTCGAAGCCGCGCAGAAAGAGGGGGCCGCGATAGAGCTGGCTCACTTCGACGCCGAGACCGTGGAAGATGCTGGCGAACTCCACACCGATGTAACCGCCGCCGACGATGATGATCCGGCGTGGGAGCGAAGGGAGGTAGAAGGCTTCGTTGGAGGTAATCGCATGCTCGGCGCCGGGAATTTCAGGCACCGTGGGCCAGCTGCCGGTGCTAATAAGAATGTATTCCGCACTATAGCGATTTTCTCCGACGACGACCGTGTGAGCATCAAGAATCTCGGCGCGCCCCCGAAGGATTTCGACCCGGGCGGTTTCCAGTAGCCTCTGGTAGACTCCGTTTAGCCGCTGGATTTCCGTGTTCTTGTTGGCAATCAGCCTGGCCCAGTCGACGCTACGCTTGCCTACCATCCAGCCAAAGCCGGCGGCATCCTCGAAGTCCTCGCGGAAGTGGGACGCATAAACGAGGAGCTTTTTGGGGATGCATCCGACGTTGACGCACGTGCCGCCGAGATAGCGCTCCTCGGCGATCGCCACTTTTGCGCCGTAGGAGGCCGCAACCCGGCTTGCCCGCACGCCGCCGGAGCCGGCGCCGATTGTGAAAAGGTCATAGTCGTATTTCGCCATTTTTCTAAGGCCCTTCCCACTATTTTTATTCTCCCCATCATAGTGGCAGTTGGCTCTGTCCTCAAGCGGCCGACGGGGTTTGTTGGGTTTATTGGGTTGACAGGGTTTGTTGAGTTAATTAGGTTTGGTGAGTTCAGCAAGTGGGGCAGCAGTGAAGGTTCAGAAGTTTGAGGATCTGGAGGTTTGGCGGGAGGCTAGAATCCTGGTTTCTGAAGTTTATCGGGTGGCAAGGGAAAACGGGCGGCTTGCGAAAGATTATCGGTTTAGGGACCAGATCACGGCAGCGGCGCTTTCAGTGATGAGTAATATAGCCGAGGGGTTTTCCAGAAGGACGAACCGGGAGTTTGCGCAATTCCTCTTTATCGCCAAGGGTTCCTGTGCCGAGGTGCAAAGCCTTCTCTATGTCGCGCTTGATCAGGACTATCTGAACCAGGAGAAGTTCAATTCAGTCTATAATCAGGCTGACCTTGTCGCTCGTCGTCTGAGCCGGTTCATCAGTTACCTCTTACGCCGAACCCAACAAACCCAACAAACCCAAGAAACCGAGTAGACCTAAGGGGGTTTTTATGCGCGTGGCCGTAGCAGACATAATATCGAATTCGTATTTTCCGGCGATTGCGGCGGTGGAGTTGGGTTTTTTCAAGGAGCAGGGATACGAGGCAAAGATTGAGAACTTGTTTCCAGTTACCAGGGCGATGGAGGTGCTGCGGGATGGGGGGGTGGATTTTGTGGCGGGATCGGCCCATGCGACGCTGGCGGCGTTTCCGGACTGGAAGGGGGGTAAACTTTTAGTCGCTTTGGCGCAGAGGATGTACTGGTTTCTGGTTGTGCGCTCGGATCTTAAGGCGAAGCGGGGGGAAATTGGAGTCGTGAAAGGACTTCGGATCGGGGCCGCGCCAGGGCCCGATGTGGGATTGAAGCAACTTCTGAAGGCAGCGGGCATCGACCCGGAGCGCGAAAAGGTTCAAATCGGGCCGATACCCGGGGCGAGCGGGACCGGAGTTTCGTTCGGGGTTTCTGCGGCGCGGGCATTGGAGGAAGGGAAGCTAGATGCGTTCTGGGCTAACGGGATGGGGGCAGAGATTGCGATCCGAAAGGGGACAGGCACTTTGGTGCTGGATGTGCGAAGGGGGGATGGGCCGGCCGAGGCTCGGGGTTACACGTTTCCGGTTTTGGTAGCGACGGAGAAGAAGATTGAGGAGGAGCCTGACGCGGTGGCGGCAGGCGTCAAGGCGGTTGTGAAGGCCCAGAGGGTACTGAAGGAAAATCCGTCGCGAGCAACGGAGGTCGGGAAGAAATTATTCCCTCCAACGGAGGCGGGGCTGATTGCAACACTCATCGAGCGGGACATCCCTTTTTACGATCCGGCAATCTCAGCGGAGGCTGTGGAAAGCGTGAACCGATTCGCTCAAGCTGTGGGTCTTTTATCTAAGCCGGTTCCTTACGATCAGGTGGTTGCAACGCGCTTTCGCGATTTGTGGCGTGCTTAATGGAAGAGAGGCCACAAAAAAAGCAGGCTCCCTTCCCGGGAAGAGAGCCTGCCTCCGGCGCATACGCGCCGTTCAATAATCTCTATATTGTTTTTCGCGGCCCGGCTGTCCGCAGTGGTTTCAGCACTCTCGATCGTGCCGCAGATCTCTTCCGCGCCTTTCTGAGCCTACCTGATCGAGAACCTTCCTCTTTTGGCCGTCGCTTAAGCGAGCCCGTGCCTTCAGGCACTATGGTTGAGGTCTTGATTCAGGCAACTCGGTGCCGAAGAACCCGCCTGCTTGACGAAGTGCCGCCCGCTGACAGCGGGCAAAAGTCGCAAGGCGGAGTCGCCTCTCCCATACAATCTACCTCCCTTTCTCGTCGGGGCTAATGACGTGCGCGCTTCGTCCTCCCCGGCGCCCATCTATTTATTAAGGAGGCTTGTGGCACAATTTTTCCCTACACCCATTGGCACCGCTTGTCAAGATCCTTTTTTCCAGTCGTCGCAGCATGATATAAAGTGGCTGTGGAGGCGGCCCAAGAAGAGCCGCCGCGCGCGTTCTTGGTGGCCAGGGAGGGAGCATTGGAAACTTCTGACTTCTACGACTTGCGACGTCTTTTCTACTTCAAAAAGACAGTCGAGATGCTCGATCCTAAAGGAGCCGCCAAGGTGCTGCTCCTCGATTCAACCATGAGTCCTGAGTTCAAGCGTTTCGGAGTTCTATCCGGATCCTTCAACCCACCAACGATGGCACATATTGATCTCGCGGCCCGGGCCACGAAGTCCTTTCAGCTCGATCACGTTCTTTTTCTAATCAGCCGCATCACGATCGATAAACCGGAGAACGAGGGCCTTGCCACAGAAGACCGCCTCCTTCTGCTTTCCTTGCTCGCCCAAGAGGTGGGATGGGCATCGGTCGCCGTAGCCAATCGAGGGCTCTATTTTGAGCAGGCGACGGCTTTGCGCTCCGTGTGGGGCAAGACGGGGAAGATTTTTTTCATCGTCGGCATGGACAAAGTGGCGCAGATTCTCGATCCGCGGTACTACGAGAATCGCGAGGAGGCTCTGGTCAAGCTCTTTATCGAGGCCCGGCTTATCGCTGCGAGCCGGGGGGGTTCCGGGGAGAGCGAGCTGCGAGAGCTACTCAATCGACAGGAAAACGAGAATTATGCCGACCGGGTGTACTTCCTCCCGATGCCGGATCAGATGAAAGGGCTTGCTTCGAGCGTCGTACGAGCCGGGATCGAGCGTGGAGACATTCCGGTGGACGAGCTGCCGGATGTCGTGAGGCGGTTTATCTCCGAGACGCAAGCGTATCGCGCGGGATATGAGATGCGCCGCCGCGTGCTGGATCGGCTTTACGAGCTGAGGGAGTGGGCCGAAGAGGGAGCGGACTTGCGGAAGCTTTTGGCCCTTGTGAACGAAACGGCGGGAAAAGGACAAACTTTAAGACGGCTGCTCGAAGACCCATCCAGCTCCGGCGTAGAGCTCAAAGAGTTTCTTCTCGCTCTGCAAAGCTGAGCGCTATTTTTTAGGCGCGCGGGCCAAACGAGAAACCTCATGCCTGAAAAGAAGGCACGGCAAAAGCGGCGGCGCAGAAAACCAGCAGTGGCATCGACCGGACTCTCACCGGTGGAGCTTCAGGCGGGGACGCCACCGGCGGACGTGGCCGAGCTTGAGCGCAGCGTTGAGCGCGATGGCGGCAAGCTGTTGGGAGCCTACCGAGAGCCGTATGCCGGTCATTGGGTGATGCTTGCTGCGCTGCCGATCGAAAAGGTCGGGCCGACTCCTTTCCAGCGAAACCTCTCCGATGCCCACCTTAGGAGGCTCGAGAACGTTATCGGGAAAGTCGCGCGCTTTCTCGATCCGATCATCGTCGTGCGGACCAAGAAGCCCGATGAAGAGGGCGTACACTACTGGACCCCGAACGGCCATCATCGGCTTTCGGCAATGCGCACTTTGGGCGCTAAAACGATCACCGCCCTTCTCGTCCCGCAAGAAAGTGTCGCCTATCAAATCTTGGCGCTCAATACCGAAAAGGCGCATAATCTCCGCGAGCGAGCGCTCGAGGTCATCAAGATGTACCAGGAGCTAGCGCGCTTGGGCGACGGCAATGAGGAGAGCTATGCGCTCGAATTCGAGGAGGCTGCGCTGATTACGCTTGGCCTCTGCTACCTACAGCGTCCTCGCTTCAGCGGCGGGGCTTACCACCCGATTTTGCGCCGGGTAGATCAATTTCTAAAAAGGTCCCTTCGCGCGGGGCTGGAGACCCGCCGGGAACGCGCCAAAGCCGTGTTGGAACTTGACGGTCTGGTGGTGGAGAAAGTTGACGCTTTGAAGGCCAAAGGGCTGACGAGCCCTTATCTCAAAAGCTTCGTGGTGGCGCGCATCAATCCGATTCGCTTCCGTCCCAAAGATGCCTCACCACTTGGCTTCGACGAAACCCTCGAGCGTATGAGCAAGGCCGCCGCCAAGTTCAATCCGGATAAGATCAAGACGGAGGATCTCGCGCGCTCGGGCGGCGTGGTCGACGAGAGCGAATGATTGCTACGGCGTTGACAAGGAGGAGTTATGAAGAAGTCCGCAGAAGACATGGTCATCGAGGCTGGTGGGGTGCGGATCGAAGTCGAGTACCGGCGAACCGGGTGGGACAAGGGGCTGAGCTTTCAGGTTTACGGCCCTGACGGGGATGAGGACTCGGAAATGCTCCG
>JACPAM010000171.1 GCA_016180805.1 Deltaproteobacteria bacterium
ATCGTGCGGGCGGCGATGGCGCTGTGGACGCCTCCCAGGATGTCTTCGATCTTTTTCCCTTGCGCGAGGTAGGACATGATGTCCGATTCGACGAAGACCGTGCACACTGTGGTCAGGCGCACGGGGTTTTTCGCCTTCAGAGAGATTCCCCCGATCTCGTCCAGGCCAAGACCTAAGGCCTCGGCCGAGTTGGCGAGGAACCTTCCCGTTCCGGCCGCGCATTTGTCGTTCATCACGAAGTCTTTCACGTCCCCGTCCTCCCCGACCTTGATGCCTTTGGCGTCCTGGCCGCCCATGTCGATCACGGTGCGGGTGCGGGGAAAAAGGTAAGAGGCTCCCTTGGCATGGCAACTGATTTCGGTGATTTGGGCATCGCCAAACATAACCTTGTAGCGGCCGTATCCCGTGCCGACGACGTAGCCGACCTGTTTCTCGTCGAGCCCGGCCTGCCGCAGTGCCTCGCGGAAGCAGCGCTCCGCGGCCCGTATCACGTAGGCGCCCGTGTCTGTCAGGGCTCGTGCGACGATCTCCATGCGGTCGTTGATGATGATCCCTTTGGTCTGGGTGGAGCCGACGTCGATGCCCGCCGCGTACATCATGCCTGGCCTCCCGGCGCGGAAGCTTCGCGCAGAATTTTCTTGTGCTCCAGCGATTCGAAGAACGCGTCGACCCGGTTTTTCATCTGCGCCTCGGAAAAATACCTCGGATCCTCGATGTCGGATTCGATCAGCAGGGTCGGGATATTAAGTTCTTTGGTAAAGTACTCGCGCATGTCTCCCTGCCCAGCGGAGAAGAGCCGGCAGCTCTTCACCGAGTGGATCACGAGCGCGTCGGCGGACCATTCCTGCACGTAGCGCCGGATTTGGTCGTAGCGCTGGAGGAAATTGCGGTTGGTGAGGTTCCACTCGAGCATGTGCTCGGCGATCGATTCCAGCGGGCGGTTGGGATCGTGCTTGAAGCCGAACTCCCACAGCCCGCCGACGGTGGAATAGGTCGAGGCGACAGCGACCGCGCCCCACTTGGCAAAGAGATCCCGGAACGTCCTCAAGTAAGGCCACGGCGGCGGCCCCTCGATGACGAAGCGAAAGCGCTCTTCGGGAAGCGGCCCCATGCCGAGCTCAGCCTTCTCTTCCATTTCTTTATAGGCCGTCTCGAAAAACTTGAGCCCTTCCTCGGTGCCGCGCAAGCAGTAGAGGGGCGCCATCATGGTGACCGAGTCGAAGTACGCGTCAAACGGCGAGGGCACCCGTTTGGTGAGCCCCTTGATCTTGGACCACAGCTCGCCGGTCTGCCCGGAATAGGAGACGATCTTTTGGAGCTTTTGATAGTCGAACTTTTTCCCGGTGATCCGCTCGCAGACTTCGATCACCTCCTCGAGCTGCTTGACGACGTATTCCGTGTCCTCCTTGGTCGGTTTGCCGGAGGGATCCCGCATGAAGGGAATGTCGAGATTGAAGATTTCGCCGTGCGAGTATTCGGCCAGGTGCTCGAACCACTGGAGGTAGACGTTGCAGCCGACGTAGTTGCACAGGATCAACGCCGGCGGCGGGATCGTCGCGAACGGGGTCTTGCGGTCGCCCAAGAACAGGCCGACGTCGGCTTTGACGTAAGCGCAATTGTCCATCGAGTACCCGATCTCCTCCGCCTTCTGAATATAGGGCAGGGCGACCTTCTTCACCGCGAGCTGCAGGGCGTTGATCTCCGGGTAGACCGGAATCATGTCAAAGGCGAGCATGAGCTCTACCGGGTTGCCGCTGATGAGCATGTAGGCTGCCTTCCCCTCGCCCTGTTCGGCCGCGCGCGTGAGGGAATCGAAATAGCGGCCCATGAGATCTTTCTGCAACAGATGCATTTGACCTTGATAGTTGGTTTTCGGGGTTTCCTTTTTCGCCATTTATTCACTCCTAATAGCTATCAGCCTTCAGCTTTTCGCGATCAGCTTTTAGGGTGTCTTTCCTGACGCCTGATGGCTTCATTGCTGATAACTTCTCATTCAGTCGAACAGCATGGATTCGACAAAGGTCTCGACTTCGGTCCGGGCCTTATCGAAGATCCACATCTTCTCCTCGAATTCGAGATAGAGATGCGGGATACCCTCCGCCTCAAGCGCCCGGCGATACAGCGCGTAGTCGAACAGAGCGGGCTCGCAGAACTTGGCCGCGAGGATCACCACCGCGCTCGCACCGGTCTCTCTGACCTTGTCTACGAGGTGTTTGGCTTTGGGCTCCCGGGTGTCGTGTTTGACGCCGGAGTACACGCTTCGATCGAGGTAAGCGCGCGCGAGATTTTGGATCGGGTCGCCTTCGACCGCGACATCCTGCGAAAACCAGCGCCACCCCAGGAGAAAGTCGTCGTCGAGAATGTAACAGCCCGCCGCTTCCAACCCCTCGATCAGCTCCAACGGGGGCTGTTCGCAGAAGGAGCCTTCCAGGACAACCTTGATTCGGTCCTTAAGTCTCTCATCCCTGCGGGAGGCTGCGGCAATGGCTTCCTTTAAGATAGCGATGTGCTCCTCGGGAGGCAAGAAAGTGCCGATTCGGGTGAGAATATACGTCTCCACCGTGGAGAGGTTTTGCGGGCTTTGGCTGCGCAAGCGGTACAGGTCCCGGAGCAGGCCGCGCTGTTCGTTGTAGACGCGGATGCTCTGGCAGAGAGCTTCGTTATCGATCGGCCTTCCGACAAGCTTCTCGTAGCTCGCCTTTACCCTCCGATACTCCGCCGCGAGGTAAGACACGGCGTGGCGGGAGGTCAGGTTTTGCGGGAAGTGGATGTACTCGACCATCAGGTCGGGAAAGTTTCGCGTGAACACGCTTGCCAGGTTGCGCGCGGGATCGCAGATCGAGTGGAAGACGATGCCGTCGAGAATCTTGAGCTGGCCGGTGAGACCGAGCTCGAGGGTGCTCTTGACGATGGAGCACACGAAAGACTGGAAGCGGGAGTCGGCGTGGGCGATCTCCAGCCGGTTCCCTCCGCCGATAACGGCGACGGGAAGCATACCGCCAGCGTGAATGATCTCGACCGGCGTGTAGAGGGGATAGCAGCCCACGAGCTTTACACCCGGGTGCTTCGCTTTCCAATCGGCCGTGTACTCCAGCGGAGATCCTTCGACGACCTCGCGATACTTGGAGATCAGAGCCTCAATGGCCGGGTGCGCCTTTTCATTCGCCATAATAACCGCTCACTTTCTTCTTGTAAGCAGGGGTCAGCAAGATACATGCCAGCCACGATTTGGAAGTTCAAAGGCCGGAAAGCTCAATGGAAAAGAGAGCCCTTCTTAAATGTAGGAAAGATGTTCTTACATATTCCCAATTCTTGGATGGGCGTGTAGTCAATCCGCGATTTTTTCCTGGCACGACGTTTGCTCATGGTCGAAGAAGGGGCAAACCGCATCACTCATCCTGCAGGGGGAGGGCTTTGCGGGGAAAGGACTCGGAGCAGTGTTTCGCGAAAAGATCAACGTCACGGAGTTTCGAGACACGCCTCCGGAGTACCAGGAGTTGGTTTCCCGCCTCCTTACCATCCAAGCGGACTGCGAGATCGGCAGCGCGCATATTTATGGCGCGAGATGGCTGCTTAGGGCTCCCACGGCTGACGACATGTACCAACTGTCGCGCATGATCAGCGAGGAGATCGACCATTTTCGCAGGTTCAATCGGGTGTTGAAAGAGATCAGCGCCGACGGGACGCACCTACTGTGGAAAGAGGACTCCGAGCGCTATCTCGACGCGCTCAAAGTCAGCGAGCTTCCGACCTGGGGTGATGTGATCGCCTTCTCTTTTTTGATCGACCGGGTGGGGAAATACCAGCTTGAGGAATTTCTGGACAGCAGCTTCCTGCCGTTGAATGAGACGGCGCTGTTGCCGGTGGTCATCAGCGAGGAGATCCAGCATATTGCCTACGGCCAGGGCAAGATGATGGAACTCTGCGGCGACCCGAAAGGCAGAGTAGAAGCCCAGCAGGCGCTCAACCGCTGGTATCCTCTGGCGCTGGACATGTTTGGCCGTTCCAGCTCGCGCCGGTGCTGGCGTTATCTGGAGTGGGGTCTCAAACGGCGGACCAATGCTGAGGCGAGGCGGGACTATATCGAGGAGGTCAACCCGCAGATCACGGCGATGGGGTTGGAGATCCCCGATGAGACGGCGGGAAGAAAGTATCTGTAAACCCCGTACGATCTCAACCCAACCCCCGACCACAATCGTACGGGGTAAACCGGGCCGGTTCCTGGACGACGATGACGGCTAGGACTGAGTTTGACCCATTGATGGAATTTGCCGAGATCGAGCGGTTGGTTTCGAAGGTCTATTTCCGCTTTTCCCATCTATTCCTCAATCATCCGGAGCTCAGGGATTTCTGGTGGCAGATGGCGCTGGATGAAGAAGGGCACGCAGCCGTCCTGTTAGCGTGTAAGGAAATGAGCGCTGGCTATCCCGAGGGGCCGCTGGATCCTTTGATCAGCCGCGATAAGGTGGCGCAGCTCGAGGCGCGGATCCGTGCCTATCTCGACCGGGGAACCCCTTCGATCGCCGTGGAAGAGGCTTTTCGCATCGCGGTGGAAATCGAGACCTCGGAGATCGATCTGATCTATGGCAAATTGGTCTGTTTGGGGGGTCCGGATATCGCCAAGCTCATGGAGGGCCTGGGCTCTCCGGCGGGCGCGCAGAAGGAGAAGCTCAAGCTGGCCCTCCACAAATTCTGTAAGGATCCCGAAGTACTGCGCGCCGCCGAGCGGCTTTGAGACCCCTTCCCACCGTGCGTCTACCCCGGCTCTTGCCTTTCGTATCCTCTGCCGAAATTGACGTAACAGTACCTTATCGGATAGTCTCCGCCCCAAAATGATATGTGGGTCTAATTTACTCTCTCCGGTAAGCGTCTTTGGCCTCGATGATGGGCGATCACGGGGTCGGCGGGATCATTTGAAAGTTCCCAGTGAACATACCTAAAAGGCGGAAAAGAAATACCTCAAGGAATTGATGGCGCTGAGAGACCCCCACGAGGGATTGAACTCTTTCCTTGAAAAGAGAAAGCTAGTTTGGAAGTACAAATAAGGAGGCAATGATGGCAAAGATTGATGTGATAGAGACATGGCAGATGGTTGAAGCGGGCAAGCTGGTGAAGACTGAAATTCCTGCTCCCGTGCTGAATGATGATGAGGTGCTCGTCGAGATCAAAGGCTGCGGTGTCTGCCACACGGACCTGAGCTACCTTTACCAGGGCGTGCCGACCGTGACAAAGCCGCCGCTTAGCCTGGGGCACGAGATATCGGGCGTCATCGTCGAAGGCAAGGCTGATCTTATCGGCAAAGAGGTTATAGTCCCGGCCGTCATGCCCTGCA
>JACPAM010000172.1 GCA_016180805.1 Deltaproteobacteria bacterium
ACAGCTCCAGGTGGACGCCTTCCTGCTCGAGTACGAGTCGGAGCGGGCCGGCACCTTCGAGCCGTTGCGGTTCGTGCCGCGCGGCAAGACGGTCGTGCTTGGACTGGTGTCGAGCAAGGTGGCGCAGTTGGAATCGCAAGACCAGCTCGTCAGGCGCATCGAGGAGGCCCGCAGGTACGTGCCCCTGGAGAACCTTGCCCTCAGCCCCCAGTGCGGCTTCGCCTCGACCATGGAGGGCAACCTGCTTACCGAGGACGACCAGTGGCGCAAGCTTAAGCTTGTGGTGGATACGGCTGCCAAAGTGTGGGGGCAGGCCTAGCTAGCCGATATTTCCTTTGCAGCACACCGCACCCGGGGACCCCGGCGATTGCACTTCCTCAGCGGCCCATAGTCCCACGCACAGGACTTGAGCGGTTCCCATTGGTATGATAAATGTATGATGTAGTTATGATGGAGAGACATATGAGAACAACGGTTGTACTCAGAGACGATCTTGTCAAAAGAGCAAAAAAGCTTTCGGACCAAAAAACCTTGAGCGGTTTGTTGAATGCTTGTTTGGCGGACTGGATCGCCCAGCACAGCCGAAGAGAACTGAAGGCTCGATTGGTAGAGGAGTATCGTTCCGGACGGCAGGAGTCGCATCGAACCAGCAGACAATTTGCTCACGTAGATAAAGAGGGCTGGCCTTTGTGGTAAGAGGCTCGTTAGTCTGGGTAGGCCTTGACCCCGCGCGCGGGGCTGAGGTACCCAAGACCCGCCCGTGCATTGTTGTTTCTAGGACAGAAGCAAATGACATCTCGTCTACGGTAACCGTTGTTCCGCTTTCGTCGGTGAAAGGAAGAGCGGCGGACCGTTTGGTCCAGCCCTTGCTATCCGCGAAAGAAACCCATCTACCTAAGGATTCGCGAGCTCTTTGTGACCAGGTCAGGACCATAGACAAAGGACGCGTCCGAGAAACCATTGGAGTGCTAAGCGGCGAGTTGCTGGGGAAGATAGATCGCGGCCTCATACTCCATCTGGAACTTGAGGACTATGTAAAGCTGTAGCGAAGGATGGGCGGTCAGTCCCCGCAGCCGCCACTTTCGGATTTTCGGAATTACGAAAACGTGAAAGTGTTAGGTGACGAATCGGCGCGGAGGCTCGGAAAATAGGTAGCTCTTAAAAAAGCGGCACACGCTTCGACCGTGTCGGAGGTTCAAGCGGCCAACGGTAAAGTCAAAAAGTAAAACTTAGACTCCGGGGTCGGGCCTTTCAGTCTATACAGCCTTCCTCGTACTTGGCGTTCTTTGCGTCTTAGTGCGAGATACTTCTTATAAATTCAATCTCTCATCACGGCAAGTCTGCCCTGAGCCCTTCGGCTCCGCTCAGGATAAACTCCGTCGAAGGAACATCAACAGCGCAACGAGTTTTCATTTGAGGATCTCTTTTAATTTTCCCGCCACCGCCGGCTTGAGCGTAAACAACCGCTCCACCGTCTTGTGCAACTCCTCGCCCGTAGCGGGATCGGCGACGAGCCGTGCGCGCTGCACATCGGCGAGAAAGTCCGCCGACGCCCAGGTATCCAGCAATGCTTTGCGGAGCAGTTGCACACGATCTTTCGGTGTCGCCGGCGGCAGCGCATAGGCCAAACTGAGCAGCACCGGAAATTGGATGCCAACTTCAATCAACTGCCGGTCATCGTCGTTGTTGGCGAAATCCATCAGCACCGGCACCTTCGGCAGATCGGCAAGCGGCGGCGATTTCGTCTGTATCACCACCGCCACATCGCCTGCTTCGATCTGCCTTCCCCACAGCAGCTTGATACCGTCCCAACCGCCGCACGCGCCGGCAAGCTCGCCGCCATCGACCGCCAAGCGAATCTCGGCGAAGCCTTTGTACCCTGCGATAACCTGCGTCGGCAATCCGAACACCGCCATCAGGACTTTGGGAATGTCGACCAAGTTTGAGCCGGGAGCCGTGCCGCCGACTTTGACCGGCGCCTTGGCGGCTTTCCAACGCTCGAAGCTGGTGATGCCGCTGGCTTTCGAAAATGCGCAGACCGATTCGAACTTGGTCGGCACGCCGAGATACTCGAACTTGCGCGCGTCGAACTCAATGCCCGGCCGGCCGAGGATCTGCCCCATCAGTAATCCGCCATTGAAAGTCGCAATGGTAAGACCGTCAGGTCTGGTGCTCTTGTAAACTTGATTTGCCAGGATGAGACCGCCAGCGCCGGTGACGTTTTCGACAATCACAACCGGATTGCCGGGAATCTGCTTGCCGAGATAACGGCCAACCATCCGTCCCCAAGTATCGAACGCCCCGCCCGCCGAGGCGCCGACAAGAATCCGCACCGTCTTACCTTTGTAGAAGTCGTGCGTGGACGGGTACGCCGTATTCGCTATCCAGAAACTAAGCACGAACGGCAACCATGCAAATGACAAACTCCTCCGCCACATGGTCGGACACCTCCTTAGAAGCACGGCCTTGATTACCACACTTTTCGGCTCCAGTGTTAGACCCAGCGGCCTCAGTTCGTGAAAATGGCTTCAACAGCGCCTAGGAATTTCACGTTTGATCCTTCCTACGGTTCGATAAGCTCACCGTCCCGTCTTCGACCCTGAGGCTCAGACCCGAAGGGAGGAAGATCGAGGGATAGCCAGTTGATTTAAGAGTCTCTTACCCCAATCGAGAGGCAAGTGTCCAGCCCTATCTTCGGGCCGGGCTCCGGTTGACATAGCTGCACGTTATCGGATACTGTCCGGTCTCAAAAGGGCGGAGCAGGCCAGTCTGCCCTGCATGTTGGCCGCTAGAGGCTGGAGAGGGTGGGCTGGCCTTCAAAAAGGAACTTCTTAAGCCGTCAAAAAACATTAGCAAAGGAGTAAATCATGAAACGCAGGGCTGTGATTTTGCTTGCGGTGATAGCGGTGCTTCTTGGGTTCAGCTTCGAGGCGGTCGCCCAAACCATCAAGGTGGGCGCGGTCGTCCCGCTCACAGGGCGATACGCTGCCGGTGGCGCGCAAAACAAAGCGGGCTACGAGATCGCCGTAGAGCAGATCAACGCCGCGGGCGGGGTGAGTGTGGGCGGCAAGAAGATGCGGCTCGAGTTGATCATGCTCGATGATGAGTCAGATCCTACCAAGACGGTTGCGCGCCTCGAAACCCTGGCCGCCCAGGGAGTCGTCGCCTATCTGGGCGGGTTCGGTTCCGACCTCCATGCTGCCGCCGCCTCCATCGGAGACAAGAATAAGATCCCTTATCTCGGGGTCGCCTTCGCGCTCTATAGCATCCACCAACAAGGATTCCGCTACCTCTTCTCGCCGTTTCCGAAGTCTCCCGATATCGCGAAGGAAACGTTTGTCATGCTCGACGCCTCGATTCCGGCGGCCCAGCGCCCTAGAAAGGTTGCGCTCTTTCTCGAGCGGACCGACTGGGGAAGGGAGATGGGAGCTCTTTGGGAGGGCCGGGCCAAGGATCATGGCTATCAGGTGGTGATTAAGCCCGAATATGCTCCGGGCTCCAAGGATTTTTCCGACGCTATCTTGAAAGCGAAGGCAGCCGGGGCGGAGATGGTCCTGGCGTTGCCGAATCCTCCCGACGGCATGACGATCTTTAAGCAGATGAAGGAGCTGGACCTCAATGCCAAGGCTTACCTGTTCGTTCGAGCGCCGGATCCACCCGTGTGGTCGAAGAATCTCGGCAAGGATGGGGACTACGTTCTGCTGTCGCCTGGCTGGCACTTTGCGGCTCGCTACCCCAAGGTGGCGGAGGTGAACGAGGCGCATCAGAAGCGGTTGGGTCGGCCGGCCGATCCGATCGTAGGTCCTTCCTACGCCTGCGTTCAGATTCTGGCAGACGCGGTTGCTCGGGCCGGCGCTCTGGACCGGGACAAGATTCGCGATGCGATCGCCGCCACGAACACGACGACAGTGGTAGGTCCAGTGCGTTTTCGTCCGGATGGGACCGGCGAGGTCAAGGTCTTTTTTCAACAATGGCTAAAGGGGAAGCAGGAGCTGGTCTGGCCCAAGGAGTTTGCCACCGCACCTTTCGCGTACCCTGCGCCGCCCTTTAACCAACGATAGTGCTGCTTGCGGGATTCGGGTTTGGGGGTTTAAAGTTCACCTTGAGAAAGACGAATCTCTCTTCCCGAATCCCAATCTCCCTCCCTTCACCCGTAAAGAAAATCGTGCCCGGAGATGCCTGTGGCATCAGCCAGCCGGTCATTGAAGTTGTAAAGACAGATCACGTAGACAATATCTAGAATATCGCGGTCATCGAATCCATGCGCTCTCAGTTTTTTGATATCCTCCTCACTTACGGAAGAAGGCGCGGCGGTAAGCTTCACCGCGTAGTCGAGCATGGCGCGCTCGGTCGGAGATAGTTCAAGGCGGGTATAGTCCCGCTTGAGCCCTTCCACCAGCTCGTCATCCTCAGATTCCTTACGGAGAGCCTCTCCGTGGGCCGTCATTCAGTAACTACATTTGTTCGTCGCCGACACCAGGGTCGCGATCATCTCGCGCTGGCGCCGGCCGACTCTAGACTCCCCTCGCATGATGCCGACATCGAGCGCGCGCCAGGCGGCAAGGACGTCCGGATTGAGGCTTTGGACCTGCCGGATCATGGAGACCTTTCCCCGATCCGCGGACGGGCCGGCTCCCGACTCATAAACTTCTTTGACTTTACCCGTGGCGTCAGCGGGGGGAATAATACGGATATAAGGCATCGGTCACTCCTTTCTTCACCCAGCCTGGCGGACCCGCCACGGATCGGACGGCATGGGAACGCCACGCTCTTGGGCCAACCTGGCGGCGCGCTCCGAACCCGCACGGGCACGTTGGATCTGCCAATTCCCAAGTTCCAAGCCCAGACCGTCTACGACACGAACACGAAAGTTGAAGTAGGCACACACATGCACGATGTCGAGGATGTCTCTGTCGCTCCAACCCGCGTCTCGCAACTTCTGCACGTCTGCTTCGGTCATAGAACGGGGGGTAAGGGTCAACTTCTCCGCGTACTCCAGCATCGCATACTCGGCTTTTGTCAGCTCCATCTGTCGCCAATCATCTTTCACTTGCTCTACTGCCAGGTCGTCGCCGCCTTCTTGACGCAGAAACTCTGCGTGAGCGACCGTTCAGAAACGACAGTGCAGAGTTGCAGAGGTGACGGTGGCGATCATCTCGCGCTGCGCTGTGGTGAGGCGAGACTCGCCGCGCATGATCTCCCACATCAGCTCCGCCGTATGCCACATGGCCTTGGGATTGAGGCTGTGTAGCATCGGCGGGCTTATC
>JACPAM010000173.1 GCA_016180805.1 Deltaproteobacteria bacterium
CAGGAAAGATGAACTGCCCTACGAGGACGAATTGATTAGAAGTGTGGTTAATGCTTTGAAAGGACCATCTGAAGTTTAAGGCGCCGGCGGGGTCGGACCCTTCGGTCCCTACCATTTGGCAGGGCTTCAGCCGCGGCATTAGGGTCGTGCCTGAATCGTCAATTCAAACTATCCCGCCGCAACTTTCACCTTTTCGTAATTCCTAAAGTGTGAAAATGTCCGAATGAGGGTTAGGGTTTGAATCCCTTCAAGGTGGTGAACGTGAATCCATACCGGCTGATTGACCTGGATAAAGGGGAAACCTCCAAACTTCGGAGGACGCTAGACCCTATGTTCTTGCCTTGAGAGAATCGAATAGGCTAGGTGAGGGAGCTGAGGTGCTCGCCAAATAAAAGCAGAAGAATACAAGGATTGACCAGAGCGCGGATCCATGGCTAGGAAAGATCCTTCGGTGAAAGCATCTTCACCTCTTGCGCCTTTTCTTGACCGCCGCGTTCTCCGCCGTATGGCAGGCGCGCGGTCGTTCGAACGCGGCGAGGACTATTTCCTCAATGGACGGGTCAAGGCCATAGCCGAGCACAAAGGGGCGATTACGGCAAAGGTGCGAGGAACCCGGCCGTATCAGGTCAAGCTGTGGGTTGAGAAAGAAAACCTGGAATACTCGTGTACTTGCCCCGTTGGCGCGGACGGTGAGTTCTGCAAGCATTGCGTTGCAGCGGGACTGGCGTGGGTGGAAGGTTCGACCTCCAAAGGTAGACAGCCGAAGAGCGAGGCGTCTCCGGCTGTGACTATGGACGACGTCCGCGCTCACCTTTCAGCGCAAGACAAGGAGGGGCTGGTGGACATGCTCGTGGATCATGCAATGGCGGACGACCGTCTCCGACGCCGCCTGCTGATGAAAGCGGCAAAAAAAGGGTCCAAGGGGCTTAACCTTACGACCTATCGGCGGGCGATTGATGAGGCCGTTGACTGGGGTGGGTTCGTGCACTACCGAGACGCCTATGAATATAGCTGCGGGATCGAAGAGGCGATCGACTCCTTGGAAGAGCTCTTAAAAGAGGGACATCCTGCGGAGGTCATTGAGCTTACGGAACATGCTCTCGAAGCCGTCGAGGAAGCCATGGGGTCGGTCGACGACTCGGACGGTTACATGGGCGGCATCCTCGAGCGACTCCAGGAGCTCCATCACAAGGCGTGCAAAAAGGCCAAACCCGACCCGGAGGCGCTGGCCCGGCGACTCTTCGAGTGGGAGCTGCGCACCAACCATGACACGTTCTACGGCGCTGCCGAAACTTACGCGGACGTCCTCGGAGAGAAAGGAGTGGCAGTTTACCGGAAGCTGGCCGAGGCGGAATGGACCAAAGTGCCAGCCCTGGGTCCCGGCCGCGATGACCCGGAAAAGTACGGCAAGCGCTTTCGGATCACGCGCATCATGGAGACGCTTGCCCGGCAGGCGGGCGATGTCGAAGCGGTCGTTGCCGTCAAGAAGCGCGATCTTTCCTCAGCTTACCACTATCTTCAGATCGCCGAGACCTACAAAAACGGCGGAGAGCGCGACCTGGCGCTGGAGTGGGCAGAGCGCGGCGTTAAGGCCTTTCCCGAACGGACCGACTCGCGGCTGCGCGAGTTCCTAGCCGAAGAGTATCACCGCCTCCGACGCCACGACGAGGCGATAGGCCTGATCTGGGCCGAGTTCATCGAATCGCCGAGTCTAGAACAGTTCAAAAAACTGAAAACCCACGCCGACCGCACGGGCCAGTGGCAGCCATGGCGTGAGAAGGCGTTCGGGTACCTACGTGAGCACATCGCCGGGGCGAAGCATGAGCGTCAAAAGAGTGGCTGGGCCTGGTATCGCAAGGCCGACCATTCGGAACTCGTCCGGATCTTCCTCTGGGAGAAAGATGTGGAGGCCGCTTGGCGTGAGGCACAGGAGGGTGGCTGCTCGAACAATCTATGGCTGGAACTTGCTGCCAAGCGAGACAAAGCGTATCCAGAAGATGCGCTTTCAATCTACCAGGGCCAGATCGGGCCCACAGTTAACGGAAAGAACAACGAAGCATACCGGGAGGCCGTCGGCCTCCTGCGCAAGGTGCACGAGTTAATGGTTCGGCTCGGCCGGAAGGACGAGTTCGCAAATTACCTAAATGAAGTCCGTGCAGCGCACAAGCCAAAGCGAAACTTCATGAAGTTGCTTGACCACGCGAGGTGGTAGGAATTGGATGAGGTGCATGGGAGATACCTGGATTACAAATCTCACGCACTTTCTCACTGAAGCTGGAGAGATCGGGCCGAAGTCCGGACCCGCAAGAAAGCTTGCCGAGTACCTTACCAAGATTGTCGTTGATGCGACCACAGAGCCTTGGGACCAACCGACAAATACGCCGGTGAGGTGTCGACGACGCCCGAGGCGAAAGCCGTGTGCCGGCGTGATTGAAACGGATATTGACCCGGATACCGACGCGATCATGTGGTGGTGCCCTGTCTGCGGAGATAATGGCACGATTACCAACTGGCAAGAGTCGCGATGGGACCGCACGACCGACGTGCAGTCACAGTAAGGTTGACACCGCCCCCAGGGTGTTACATAATGTCGGCATATATTAATAAGTGCCGACATATAGTAACGCTATGCCTAAATTTCCAAAGAGCAAGAAGGCTCTAGAAATCGCTCGCAAGGCCGGGATTTTCCGGGCGCATGAGCTAAGCAAGCAAGGGATTCCCCGGGTTTACCTCCGGCGGCTTGAGGAGAGGGGATTTCTGGTGCGGGAGGCTAGGGGGCTATACAGGGTTCCGAACGCCGAGATTACCGAGAACCACAGCCTGGCCGAGGCCGCTAAACGGGTTTCCCATGGAGTGGTCTGCCTGCTATCGGCCCTCCGCTTCCATGGACTTACTACCCAGGCTCCTTCTGAGGTCTGGCTTGCGATCGGTTGGAAAGCGAGAGCGCCCAAAAGGGACAGCCAGCCGCTCCGCATCATCCGCATGTCTGGAAAGGCTCTCACAGAAGGCGTTGAGGAACACCAGATCGAGGGAGTGGGTGTAAAGATCTACGGCCCCGCCAAGACGGTAGCAGACTGCTTTAAGTACCGGAATAAGATCGGCCTCGACGTGGCGCTTGAGGCACTAAGAGACTACCGGCAGAAATACCGGGGCGGCATGGATGAGCTTTGGCGGCACGCGAAGATTTGTCGTGTCGAGCGGGTGATGCGACCCTACCTTGAGGTGCTATCCTGATGCCGAAAGGTAAAGTGAATATAGCGGCGTCAGTCCGCCAGCGCCTGCTTAATCTAGCGCACGAGCGAAGGGCCGATTTCCAGCTTATCCTCATTCAATATGCCGTCGAAAGACTTCTTTATAGGCTAAGCCGGTCCGCCCATAACGATCGGTTTGTTCTCAAGGGAGCGATGCTCTTCTCAGTATGGAGCGCGGAACCTTTTAGAGTCACCCGTGATCTCGATCTCCTGGGAAGAGGAGACAATACTCCTTCAGGCTTGGCACAGGTTTTCGGCCAAATATGCAAAACTCCGGTACATGACGACGGGCTTGAATTTTTGGACGGGAAGATTGGCGCGGAGGAGATTCGAGACGACCAGGAATACCATGGTGTTCGATTGAACTTTGAGGCGTGGCTGGCCGGGGCTCGGATACCTATGCAGGTGGACATAGGGTTTGGAGATACGGTTGCACCGCCAGCCGAGACAATCAGTTATCCTGTGCTGCTCGACCATCCGGCGCCGCGACTCATGGCTTATCCGCGCGAAGTCATGGTAGCCGAGAAGTTCGAATCAATGGTCGATCTTGGGATGGCGAACAGCCGGATGAAGGATTTTTTCGACATCTGGGTCGTAGCGTTGATGTTCGACTTTGCGGGGAAGAGGTTGACAGAGGCTATAAGGTCAACTTTTGAGCGGCGTCGAACCCCACTGCCGGCAAATGCTCCATTGGCGTTGACTGAAGAGTTCACAAATGATCCGGCAAAGCGGACCCAGTGGAATGCTTTTCTTCGCAAAGGGCGCTTTAAGATCGAGGAAAAAGATTTTGGCAGAGTCGTGTCAGTATTGCGGGCATTTCTCATGCCGCCGACTGTGGCATTGACTCGGGGGCAGAAGTTTAGCGATTTTTGGCCTCTGGGTGGACCCTGGCGAGGGAAAACAGAGGACGGTCAGTGACCATAGACATCTCAGAAAAGAACCTCGAACAAATCATTGAGGGTGTGTTGCTGGCTAGTGGGCCGGATGCCTACCCTGGCGGATCCGGAGTCGCAGCGGAATTTCCTGAGACTTTTGACTATGCTCCCGGCGGATATCGGAAACGAAAGGCCGAAGAGTATGACCGCGCGCTTTGGGCCGAAGGCCCGGTGGGGTCAGACCCTTGAATCTAAACAATTTGGAGGAGCTTCAGCCCCCGCATTAGGGTCGTGGCTGAATCGTGAATTCAAACTATCCCGCCGCAACTTTCACCTTTTCGTAATTCCGAAAGTGTGAAAATGTCCGGATAGAGGTTTTGGCCCTGGAGGCGCTTTGGGATTACCGGCGCAAGCACCGTTCATGAATGAAGGAACTGTCGTACTTTGCTGATATCTGCTGGGTGGCTATGGTGATGCGGCCGTACCTGTTTCTTCCCTTTGTGGACCGGGCGCCTACTCCTACCTTACCTTCAGTAGCTGTTTGACTCGATTTAAGATTGCGGCGTCGATTTCATACAATCCGTTCACCATCTTCTCTATGCCGGGGCCGTCCACCGGGTTGATCTCCAGCTTCGCCTTGTCTGCCTCAGCCAGAAGCTGAGCATCTTTGAGAGTATCTATGAACGCTTTTTGCAGCGCTCGCACGCGCTCTTCGGGCACCTGTGGCGGAAGAGAATATAGCCTTTGTTTGCCGTAAACGTCGCTGGCGATCTGGAGGAGTTTTTTCCCTTCCTCCGTCTTTGCGTACTCGACAGCGAGAGGAACACCCTTCAGCTCGGGATGAGGTTCGAGCGTCGTCTGGAGCACGACATGAACCTGTCCTGCCTGCAGGGCCTTGGCCCAAGTCACCTTCGCCGATTGCCAGCCGAAGGAGCAGGTGCCGTCGACTTCCCTTCCTTCCACCGCGGCCCTGATGTCGGCGGTCCCCTTGTAGCCCTCGATCAGGTGAACGGGGAACCCCGTGGCAGCGGCCAGGAGCTTGGTATCGTCGGTTCCGCTGGTGCCGGGCCCGATCGCCCCAAGCTTGACCGGTGCTTTAGTCTTGCGCCACTCCTCT
>JACPAM010000174.1 GCA_016180805.1 Deltaproteobacteria bacterium
GCGACGGGTACGCACACATCCGAGAAGATTGGGAGCGGGACGAGACGCAGGGAAACCCCTGGGTACGGTACGGAGTTTCGCTGACACGACCGATGGAGCAAAGCCGGAAGAAACAGGACTTTGACTTTGAGGTACACGAAAACTGGATTCCGAAAGATTCGCCGTACTGGGAACCATGACAAATCGTGTCAGGCCGTGAGCGACATCTAGAGGCTTTGGCTCCCACGGGAGGGATCCAACCGCTTGGAGGCAAGCATTTGCGGTTCCGCGCGAAGCTATTGCAGCAGATTGGCAGAGACGCCGAACATTGGGTTGAGAAGGATGCGGCGGGCCGCGCCTGTAACCCGAAACGTCAGACTCCGAAAGTAAGACAGTGGCCAATCGCAAGCTGAATCAGTACACGGGTTCTTTGACAGCACGGCAAGTGGCTGCCGGAATGAATGCAGCCATGACCAACGCACGGCGCCTTTTGAAGGATGCAAAACGTCTCTTGGAAGGTGGCAGCTATCCTACAGCGGCCACCCTTGCCGTACTGTCGATTGAAGAGTCTGGTAAGACAGCAATTCTTCGCGAGCTGGCTGTAGCAAAAGATGCGAAAGAGATTGGTCAGTTGTGGAAGCGCTACAGATCTCACACACAAAAGAACGTTGCGTGGATTCTTCCTCAACTTGTAGCCCAAGGCGCTCGACACTTGGAGGACTTTCGATCCTTGTTCGACGCCGGCGCAGATCACACTCAACTCCTCGATTCACTAAAGCAATTGGGTCTCTACACTGACTGCCTTGGCAGAGCGCACTGGTCAGAGCCTGAGAAAGTTGTAGACGACAAACTAGCGCGGCAGCTTGTACAGGTGGCTGATGTCCTTAGTCGGTCAAGAGAAATTACGGTTCGGGAAATTGAACTATGGATTAAACATCTTAAGCCAGTCTGGCGCGGCCCGATGGACTGGATGAAAAAGGCTGTGGCCAACTGGTACGCGGACATGCAGCGGGAGGGTTTAGTTCAGACGGCAGCTGATGAGATGGAAAGTTTTCTCTACGGCCGGAAATTTACTGGTCCTGGCCGTGGTTCCGGGGTCTAACACGCGCTTCAGACCGATCGTTACGAGCACCAGCTGAGCTTTGCGTTGAGGCTGTGGGAAAACCCCAGAATTTGGAATTTTCGGGTCAAAAAGCCTTTTGTTTTCAAGGGCCAAATTCTCAGAACGAGACTTTTTCTACAGCCTCCTCAGGTAAACCGGTAACACGAACGCGAAACGAAAAGGGAGGCTTAAAGTCACCCCACGCAGAGGCGGATTCCCTCTCTGACTGTTCAGGGCCCTGGAAGCGCGGCAGGCTATCGAGGGTAGCGATTACTACTTTTCCCTCGGCTCCTTTTCTCAGCGCGCCTCCGCCACGACATCGACCAGGGCGGGAAGCTTTTTCTCCTTCACTATCTTGAGCGCCCGCTCGAGCGCCGGACGGAGCTGGGAGGGATCGCGCACGGGCCCCTCGCCGTGGACTCCGAAGCACTCCGCCATCTTCGCGAAATGGACCGCCGGTTGATCGACATGGGTGCCAATCCCGGCATTCGCCACCGGCCGGTGGCGAAATTCGGCCACCTCGATGCCATGCTCCTCGGAGTTGTAGAAGGATTGGTTGTTGTGCATGACGATCAGGAGCGGGATCTTATGGTGAGCCGCTGTCCAAAGGGCGCTGGAAGTCATCAACAGGTCGCCATCCGCCTGGATATCCACACAGAGCTTGCCGCTGTCGAGATGGGCCAGGGCGGCGCCGATCGAGGCGCTCATGCCGTAGCCCACACCGGCGCCGCCGCTCGTCCCCAGGAACTGGCCGGGTTCGGTGAAGTTCCACAGCTTGCGCGCCCAACCGTTGGAGGTGCCGTTGACCAGAACCCAGTCTTCCTTTTTGATCACTTCTCCTACCTCGTGTGCAAGAAAGGCAGTCGAAATCTCCTTGCGCTGGCCATGAGTCCGTGCCTCCTCTCCCCACTTGGCGCGCATGGCTTCGTGGCGCTTCTTCATTTCATCGAAGCGCGCCGCGATCGCGGACTTCCGACCGGAGTCGGCGCCGATCCGCTCCCGGCACATCCGAGTCAACTCGGGAAGGGCAACGGAGGTGTCCGCGCTAATGGGGACATCGACGGGTTGCAACACCTGAACATCGGCCGCCCAACTGCGCACCAGCATGTCGTTCATCGAGATATGGATGATCTTGACGGAGGGTTGCGTGACATACTCGCACGCCCGCGTGCGCTTGCTCACCCGGGTGAGCGAGCCATAAAGATCGAGCACGTCGAGGGCCAGGATGACATCGGCGCGCTGGAGGAGTTCCTGTGCCGCTCCCGTCACATCCAGGGGGTGGGTGGTCGGGAAATTGAAGCGATTGCCCTTGTCGATCACGGGGACAGCCAACAGCTCCGCCAGCTCGATCAAGGCGGCCACTGACTTGGGATGGCGCCCGAGCAGGTCGGCGACGATGAGCGGAGAGCGGGCGCCGACGAGAAGCTCGGCGGCGCGGCGCAAGGCCTCCGGGTTCGCCTGCATGGAGGCGGGCGGCGCAAAGCGGCTCACGTCCGGGATCTCGATCGATTCCCGCACCGCGTCTTCCTGGATGTCGGCGTCGTAGTTGATGTAAACCGGCGCCATCGGCTCGGTGGTTGCGATCCGATAGCCCCGGATGAAAGACTCCGGAACGCTCGCGAGACTGTAAGGCTGGTCGTCCCACTTGACGTAGTCGCGCACCTGGTTTCCCTGCACCAGGGCGGTATGGATCCAGTCGATGCGGGGCCGCCGGCGCTTGGTGTTCATCGGCCCGGTCCCGCCGAGAACGATCACCGGAGCTCGATCGCACCACGCGTTGAAGATCGCCATGCTGGCGTGCTGCAAGCCCACGATGTTGTGGACGATGGCGACCATGGGTTTGCCCTTGGCCTTGGCATAGCCGTGGGCCAGGGCCACGGAAATCTCTTCATGGCAACAAAAGATCACCTCCGGCTTGTAGTTGCCGCCGTAATTCACGATGGAATCGTGAATGCCGCGGAAAGTGGCGCCGGGATTGAACGCCGCGTACTCGATGTCGAAGGCCTTCATCAAATCGACGACCACATCCGAACCGTACTCGGCCTGCTTCTTCTCCGTCCTCGCTGCCGCCGTCTTTGCCACCGTAGGTTTTCCTCCTTGCCTTTATTGATGGATCATTCGGGTCCTTTTCCGCGCAACAGTCCTCGGTCAAAAAATAGCTCGAGGGTATCCAATAGCGATCCTTCGCGTTCGCCCGTCCCCGAGGCCGTCCCGGCGTCGAGCGCGGCGACGGCTTCCAGCAGCTTTTTCGTCGCCGGAGCCATGACCGACCGCAGACCGTTGTGCCGATAGGTTTGGCTGAGCTCGGCCATCTCCTCGGCCCGCCGTCCCGCGTGGATCTTGAGCCCCACGACGCTGGGAGCGACCTTGGCGAGCAAACCCGGGAAGCTCTCCTCGTACTGCCGCATGATCTCGCCCAGCAGGCCGAATTGCCGCGCCCCAATCAGAAGCTCCACGAAAAGGCCCTGGAGGCCTTTGGTCAATCCCGCGTAGACGACCTTGAACGCCGAGGCCTGGCCGATCTCGGTTCCTAAAACACGGGTCGAGAAGCCTGAAGCTTTAAGCTCTTCCAAGCGCTCGGCCTGAGGACCCGATAGACAGACAAGCGTCCCCTGTCCGATCTTAGCGGCAGAGCCAATAATGCAGCCGTCGACAAAGATCGCTCCAGCGGGCGAGAGGATTTGATCGATCTCCCGGGCGGTCATGGGGGAGATCGCGTTAGCGTCGAGATACAGGAGACCTCTCTTGTCGAACTTGGCCAAGGACCTGGCAACCTGGGAGGCCACCCGTTTGGCCGCCAGCGGAACCACCACCGAAACGACGAGATCGGACTCCGCGAGAAGCTCCCTCATCGAGGGGACAAGCCGCACCCCGGCATTGGTTGCGCGCTTCTGGGTGACCTCACTCCTGCCCCCGGCATAAGTCAAGACCTCGACACCATGACTTCTAAGAAGCCGGGCCCAGTGGTAACCCATTTCTCCGATGCTTAAAATACCGATGCGTTTCAAAGCCACCCTCCTCTTCTCAATCCAGGTTGATCCGATCGATCATCTGGCGCAAACGGCCAAAGTCCCTGCGGTTAAAGGGGACCAGCAATCGGTGCAAGGAGAGCGTATCGGGATCGTCCTGCTCGTCTGGCAGGGGGGACGTCGGTTGCACCTCGCTCCCGGAAAGGATGTCCCGAAAGTCCCGATTGAGCGCCTCGACCAGATCTGGCGTCGGCGGACGCAGGACGCGAATGACCAAGTCCTGCTTGACGAAGCGGTAAGAGTGATAGTTGCGATAAAAGTTCTTGATGATCTCCACCGCGGTCTCGACATCTTCCACAATGGTAAAGAGGTCCAGATCGTGGGGCGAGATAAATCCCTGTTCGAGCATCCGGTTGCGCACAAAATGCCCCCAATCCTTCCAGTACCCCTTGCCGGGGAGATCGACCATGATGATCGGTACGATCTGGCTTTTGCCGGTCTGCGCCAACGTAAGGGCTTCGATGGCCTCATCGTGAGTGCCAAAACCGCCGGGAAAGAAAACCACCGCATCCGCCTCTTTCACGAAGATCAACTTGCGGGTAAAAAAGAAGTGAAACGTGACGAGTTTGGGGTCATCCTGAATGAAGGGATTGGCCTCCTGCACGAAAGGGAGCTGGATATTGACGCCAAAGCTACTCTCCCGCCCTGCCCCCTCGTGGCCGGCCTGCATGATCCCTTGCCCGGCGCCCGTGATTACCATCAGCCCCTCTTGGGCAAGACGCCGCCCGAGCTCCGCGGCGGCAGCGTAATAAGGATCGCCCTCGCTCACGCGGGTCGAGCCGAAAATGCTCACTTTGCGCACCGCCCGGTACGGTGCGAACACTTTGAACGCGTAGCGCAGCTCCTTCAGCGCCCGATTGAGTATCTTGAGATCGCCCCGGCTCGCCTCATCTTCGGTCAGCTTGAGAACGGTCCGAATCATCTCGCTCACCAGATCCTCGTTCGGATTGCCGCGGGTCCGATCGATCCACGCCGCCAGCTCCGGCTCGATCAGCGATAGAGTCAATTTGTTCCGCCTGG
>JACPAM010000112.1 GCA_016180805.1 Deltaproteobacteria bacterium
CCCATCGGCCCTGGAGGCGGCGCGCTCGTTGGGGGCAAACATAGCGCCTTCGTCGAAGGCGGTCGCACAAGCATCCACCATCATCGACGTCGTGGTGCGCACCGACCAGGAGGTGATGGATTGCACGATGGGTAAGGATGGTATTCTGGATGGAGCCGCAGCCGGCACCCTGGTGCTGCTCCACAGCACGATCCTTCCGGACACCACCAAGAAGGTGGCCGAAGCCGCTCGCCAACGGAATGTCCACGTGATCGATGCATGCATGACTTCGGTGCCGAGGGTTGTGCGCCAGGGAGGGCTGACCTTTCTCGTTGGCGGACCCGCGGAGCTGGTAGAGCGAGCGAGACCGCACCTCCTCAACATGGCGAAAGAGGTGATGCATATGGGACCTCTGGGAGCCGGGAATATGGCGAAGCTGATCAAGAACTTGGTCATGGCGTCGGAGGCGCTCATCGTCCACTCGGGCGGCGATTGGGCGTTGAAATTCCGATCACGGAGCAACTCGCGGCCGCGGGGCTGCGTTTGGTCGGGTCGAAAGGCTGAAAGCGTCGCTGACCGCATTTAAACGGGCTCAGGCAAACCAGACTTTAAATGAGATAACCTCTGAAACTATTGAAGAAAACAACGACAACTATCACTTTGATTTCCTCTTAGTTCTTCTGCTTGCTTAGAGACCGTTTCGTAGTAAAAGCGACCTATTTTTTTCTCGCCTTGTGCTTATTGCCTTTTGGCTTCGTCAAAAAAGCGCTTGTCAGCGAACCGCTCCTTCGCATAAAATCGTTGGAAAATTAGGGGAATAGTAGACCGACCTGGTCGTAGATTGCGGCCACAAGGAACCTTCATGGCAAAGGTTAAGAAGAGCGATCAGAAAAAGACGAGCAACGGCGCTAACGTCGGCTACGACTTAAGTACATCTCCTTTATTGATTTTGACCCGGTACACCGCAACATCGAGCGGCGAACGGGCCAAAATCAACCCTCACCCGCCGCGTCGTGTTACCCTCTCCCACTGGGAGAGGGCCAGGGTGAGGGATCGGTCGACGAACTCGACCGATTGTTCCCCGACCGTTTCGAGGACTCCGAGCTTGGCGAGATTCCTGCGGGGTAGGAGGCAGTCGCATTGCCTGAGGCAATCGAGGTCAACCCTCCACGTTCACTGAAGAAAGGCCAAGTCGCGCCCTATCTTGATATGGCAAATATGCCTACCCGAGGCCACTCCCCTGACGTGCTGGTCGAGCGTCCCTTTGGGTCCGGAATGCGCTTCATCAACGGCGATACCTTGGTGGCCCGAATCACACCATGTCTTGAGAACGGAAAGACCACCTTCGTCGATTTCCTGGAAAAGGGTCAGATCGGTTGGGGATCGACTGAATACATCGTGCTTCGACCAAAGCCACCAATCCCGGAAGAGTTTGCGTACTGCTTGGCGCGCAGCGACGAATTCCGGGAGTTCGCGATTCAGAGTATGACAGGGACCAGCGGCCGGCAACGGGTGCCACCGGAGGCTCTGTCGCATTTCCTAACCAGCCTTCCGGCCAAAGATGTGGCGGAGCTGTTTGAGCGGCTCGTGAAACCGTTGTTCGCTCGGAGTCATGCTGTCATGGACGAATCCCGCACTCTCGCTTCCCTGCGCGACGCGCTGTTGCCGAAGCTGATTTCGGGCGAGATTCGGGTGAAAAAAGAGAAAGAGCGGTCTCTGTCGGAGGCTCGGTATGGCGTTCCGGGTTGATGCTCTTTTCTGGCAGCACGACCTGGCCTCAATGCTGAGACAGCTCGAAGAGAAGTTGTTTCAACAAATCGATGCAATTGAGCGAAGCCAGCTTCTCAGTACCAGCGTGGAGGATTGGTCTGACTATTTTGAGCAGCAATTCAAAATTGACGGACCTCAGTTAAAGAAGGATCAAATACAGGTGGATCAAGACGAGATCAACATCGATGTCAGCCAGGACCCTACTCGTGTCATCTCTGACAGAACCCAACCATTCTATATTAGGGGAACACGGATTGTATTTTTAGTCCCATTTGACGGAGATCAGGAACTGTTCAAATACAGACCGTCCACCCATACGTTGAGTCCTCCTTTCGGAACAGCCAATGACGGTGTTCTGGTCCTAAGCTATACGCGAACCGATCATGATGCAGAGGCCGTCAAGGCAGCCTTTGAAAAAGACATCTCGGAAATCGAAAAGTACCTAGTATGGATTGCGCAAGATATAAAACCGTTTAACGATTCGCTCCGAGCCAAGATTCGGGACCGGATCGAAGCTCGTCGAGATAAAGTTCTTAAAGATCAGGGCTCGGCGGCTGCCCTGGGTTTCCCACTCAGGCGACGACAGGACGCCCCAGAGACATATGTTGCTCCAACAGTTCGAAGAAAAGCAAAGTTACGTCCGCCATCTGCCTCGGCAACTCCATTCGTTCCCGAGCCGACCTTGGATCTGCAAGAGTACGAGCACATTCTGTCTGTAATTTCTAATATGGTCCGCGTCATGGAGAGAAGCCCTAATGCCTTCCGGGGAATGGAGGAAGAAGATGTAAGGCAACATTTTCTAGTTCAACTTAACGGGCAGTATGAAGGCCAGGCCACAGGGGAAACCTTCAATTTTGAGGGGAAGACCGACATTCTGATTCGCGTTAATGGGAAGAATATTTTTATAGCCGAGTGTATGTTCTGGCGCGGACCGGAATCCTTGAAGAAAAAGATAGATCAACTGCTCGGATATACGTCGTGGCGGGATACCAAAGTTGCGATACTGATATTTAACAGAGAGAAGAATTTTTCCGCTGTGGTGAACAAAATTCCACAGGTAGTCGAGTCTCACCCCAACTTCAAGCGTCGGCTCCCTTACACGTCAGAAACAGGATTTCGCTTTGTTCTCCATCATAGGGACGATAAAAACCGCGAGTTGATGTTAACCGTTCTTGCGTTTGAGGTCCCAGCGTGAGCAACCGGTTCGCCGAATCCGTCGTCGAAGATGCCGCGCTCGCTTGGCTGGAGAGCGTCGGCTACGGGGTCAAGCACCTGCCTGCGCCGCAAAATGACACGACGCGGCAGGCAGGCGGACCGGAGATGGTGCCGGGAGAACTTCTGACAGAACGAACGGACTACGGCGAAGTGGTTCCGGGGGACTGAGGGCGGCAGTTAGTGCAAAAAATGCAACAAGTCAACGGAAAGGCAATGTGCAAAAAATGCATATTGCTTCTTCGAGCGGACGGACCACGGTCGGGGGTGTTGCCCGGATCGTGGATGCGAACTGTTGCAAAAAATGCCAGTTCAGGTGGGCAAACTTGGGTCGGGGAACTGTTTCCGAAAAGGAAATAGTTCGAGTTGCTGGTGGTTGAAGCGTGAAAAGGCGATCAACAATCGAGGATTACTCGGTGGTTCAAAGGGAGGCCAAGTCACGCGTGGCTCGACGTAAAAGGAAAAGGCCGAGGAATCTCCGCTCTAGGCAGAAACCTCCAGTGGCCATGACTCAAAGCTCGATAAACGGTGGCGGGGAAGTCGTCCTTTACGAGGCTCCTGACGGTCAAATCCGTCTCGATGTCCGATTGGAGCAGGAAAGCGTTTGGCTGACCCAAGCGCAGATGGCGGAGCTCTTCGGACGTGAGCGGTCGGTCATCACCAAGCACTTACGAAGTGTGTTTCGGGAAGGCGAACTGGAGCCTAGCTCAGTATGTGCAAAATTTGCACATACTGCCGAGGACGGCAAAACCTACCAGGTCGAGCACTACAATCTCGATCTCGTCATATCCGTGGGCTATCGCGTAAAGTCGAAGCGCGGCACCCAGTTCCGTATCTGGGCGACCCGGACGCTGAAAGATCACTTGCTCCGCGGCTACACGCTAAACGAAAAGCGGCTCCGCGAGAAGGGCCTTGGGGAGATCGAGCAAGCGGTGGGCCTACTAACTCGAACACTCACCCACCACGCGCTCGTCACCGATGAGGGTCGGGCAGTGCTGGAGGTCGTGCAGCAATACACCCGTGCTTGGCGGCTGCTGTTTGAATACGATGAAGGGGCGCTATTGTACAGACCTTTGACGGCAAGCCGTTGTATCCTAGCGTCCAGGCTCGGGCCGCTCACCTGCTTTACTTCGTCATCAAAGATCACCCGTTCGCCGACGGCAACAAGCGCATCGGCACGTTGCTGTTCCTGGAATATTTGCGGCGCAATCGTCTTCTCGTCCGACCCGATGGCACACCGCGGCTCGCGGACAATGCGATGGTCGCGCTAGCGCTTCTAGTGGCTGAAAGCGAGGCCGCTCAAAAGGACCTTATGATCCGGCTCATACTTAATCTCCTGGAAGATGGCAGCGCATGAGCGGGCACGGCTTCACCGAATCCGTCGTCGAAGGCGCGCCCTTCGCCTGGTCTTGGATGGGTTTGAGACAGGTTCCGGGAACGAAGTACGAGTACCTTCAATCGCGGTGGAGGTCGAGACTGACTTTTTTAGCAGGCGATTCCGCAACAAGCAGCTAAAGGCCGATCGACCGAGGAACATGACAACTTTCACCGAATCCGTCGTCGAAGATGCCGCGCTCGCCTGGCTGCAGGGTCTCCGCTATGCGGTCAAGTCCGAGGAGGAACTGGCCTTTTACGATGCGCTTGAGACCAACGACAGCGCGGTTAAGGTGCTGGGGGATGAAACGCTACGCACCATCGCGCGGGAAGTAGCGGCTTCCGTCCGCAACAACGTCACCATTGACTGGACCCTACGTGAAAACGTTCGCGCCCAGCTCCGCGTGATCGTAAAGCGAATCCTTCGCAAGTACGGCTACCCTCCAGATAAACAGGAGAAGGCGACACTGACAGTTTTGGAGCAGGTGGAGTTGCTGGGATGGGAAGTAGCTGCTTAATAAAGAGACTAACGCTCTAATGAACGCGTTGACGGGAAGGAGCGAAGGGGTTGTCGGCAGCCCGCCTGACCATTCAACCCGAGATACCTGCCCATTGCTTGACAAGATCACGGGGCTGGCAGAGGGTTTGACAACCTGGTAGGCTTTTCATAAGGTTAAAACCGATGCTGGAGAAGGAGTTCAAATACTTCAAAGACCACCAGGAAGAGCTGGTTAAAAAGCACGAGGGGAAGTACCTTGTCATCGTGGGCGAAGAAGTTGTAGGGGTCTATGACGCCGAGATCGATGCCTACGTAGAGGCGAAGAAACGTTACAAACCCGGAACTTTCCTTATCCAGCATTGCTTACCCGGAGAGAGCGCCTATACCCAGACCTTCTACTCTAGGGTCATTTTCGGTTAACACCCTCCTCCCGTGAAATTGCAAAGGAACCCTGTCCATGGCTTTACCTCCAAGGCCAACGGGCTGGTGAGGGAGTTAAAAAACGACATTTTTGTCAGCGAGGCCTACAAGCCCGAGGCAGGCGTCCCTCCACCGCCCCGGGAAAAATTCGTTTGCCTATGGGATACCGGCGCTACCAATACCGTTATTACGAAAAAGGTAGTCGACGGCCTGAACCTCAAACCGAGCGGCCGTACCGTTGTCCGGACAGTAGGGCAGGGAAGCGACTTCAATGAATACGAGGTGAACACCTACCTGGTGAATCTTTTTCTCCCCAATAACGTTGTCGTCGCTGCCGTGCCTGTTTCGGAAGGAGGGATCGCCGGAGGGGACATCTTGATCGGCATGGACATTATTGCCATGGGCGACTTTGCCATCACCAACTGTGATGGGCGGTCATGTTGGACCTTTCGGATCCCCTCAGTAGAAGAGATCGATTTTGTTCAGGAGATCCAGGAGCACAATAGGAAATATCGCCATCTTCTAGTTTCCCCGGAAGAAAAGCAGAAACTTAGGAACAAAGAGAAAAGGGAGAGGCGGCGTTAAGGATGGGGAGAACATCAAGAAAGTCGCTGAAGAGGCAGGTATTTCCGTGGTCACCCTCGAGCGCCATTACGGCCGCTGGATGGATCCCAAAAGTGAAACCTCAAGTCAAACCTTTTTTGCCGAAAAACAAAAACCATCACGATCTCGCCCGGTTAGGCTAACGTCCCCGACGGGATTTGAACCCGTGTTGCCGGCGTGAAAGGCCGGTGTCCTGGGCCAGGCTAGACGACGGGGACATGATGAGCCGTGCTGGACTCGAACCAGCGACCCTCTGCTTAAAAGGCAGATGCTCTACCGCCTGAGCTAACGGCTCGCTGCGAGCGGACTAAACTTCCTACTAATAACGGGATTGGCTCTCTAAGTCAACGAACGGCATCGGCAAACCCGCTCCGGGAGAAGGCGAGGGAGGGAAATCCCACACCTTATCGTCGTAGCAATACGTGGGCCAACAAGAACTCGCACAGTCCTTGCAATCATTGCGGGAACCGACTAATAACAGGGAACGAGGCCCCCGTAGCTCAGAGGATAGAGCACAGGATTCCTAATCCTGGGGTCGTGAGTTCGAATCTCGCCGGGGGCATTCCCTTCGGGATTGCAAATTGCAGATCTCAAATTGCAAATCTGAAATTTGAGATTATAAAAGAGATCCAGGAGATGGTGCGACGCAAGCACTCCAAGGATCATCCGATCATTGAAATGATCGAAAGAGGGCAGTTGAGCCGTGATCAGCTCAAGGGATTCGTTGGGCAGTTTTATCTTTTTTTCCCCAAGCCTTTTCCCAAGCCCATCGCAGCCATGTTGGCTCGTTGCCCCGATGATCCTGACCTGGAGCGAATGTGGATCGACAATGTGGTCGAAGAGGGTACGGGGGAAATCACCGGGACCGACAGCCATAAGGGACTTTACATCCGCTTCGCTGAGGCATGTGGTTACACGAAAAAGGAGCTGGACCGAGTACAACCGCTTCCGGAAACCCAAGCGTTCCTCGATTGGCGCGAGCTTCTTTGCTATCAGCGCTCATGGTTGGAGCTTTACGCCAGTCAGGGGTTTTGCCTGGAAGGAACTGCGAGCGAGCGAATGACGAGGATCGTCAATGGCTTGACCCAACACTACGGCTTCGATCGCAACTCCGAAGAGATTCGCTACTGGACGCTTCATATGGGAGTCGATGAGGAGCATATGAAGGTCGGTCCGCTGGCAGTGGAGCGGTATGCGGTGACCGATGAGCAGCAGGATTTAGTCCGGCGCGCCGTGCACAAGACGCTCGATCAGTTCTGGCTCGCCTACGACGGCATCAAGCGCGCGTTCGTGGATAAAGATCCGCTTTATGCCCGGTGGCGAAACGGCCGGTAGGGAGGAGGAAATTTGCATGGAAATGGTCGACCTCTCGCGCGTGATCTATAACGGAATGCCGAAAATCCCGATCCTTCCCGAGGTCCAGGTAGGACGGTGCTTCAGTCTGGATAAGGGAGCGCCGCTCAACGTCACGCAGATATCGCTGGCCTGCCATGCCGGGACGCACGTCGACGCGCCGATCCATATCGTCCCGAACGGTAAATCGATCGAGGAGCTTTCGCTGGACGCCTTCGTCGGTCCCGGAGCGGTGATCCCGGTGAAAAAGAAGGGTGGGGAGGAGGTTACGGCGAAGGATTTGCAGGGCTCGGGCGTCGCGGTGAACCGCGGCGATATTTTGATGCTGTGCACGGGCTGGGACGAAAAATTCGACTCCCCCGACTACAACCTGCATCCCTATCTCTCCGTGGATGCGGCCGAGTGGATGGTCGAGAAAGAAATCAAGCTTTTCGGCATCGACTGCATTACGGTCGATCTTCCCACGCCGCTTCGGCCGAAGGGGTTCGATTTCCCCGTCCACCGAAAACTCCTTGGGAATGGAGTCCTTATAGCCGAGAACGTGGCCAATCTCGGGCGGATCGTGGGGAAGAAGACCAGGATCATGGCCTTTCCTCTCCGGGTCAAGGGAAGCGATGCCGGGCATGCCCGAATCGTCGCGGAGATTCTCAACTAGGGGATTGCCATGGCGCTTACGAAACCGATCAAAGGAATCATTGGAGCCTGTCTCACGCCGTTCGGTGAGGATGAGCGGGTCAACTACGAGGCCCTCAAGCGGGAGATCGATTTCATCGTCGCCGACTGCGACGCGATCTCTATCGCGGCTGTGGAAGCCGCCGAGTACACGATGCTCTCGCGCGACGAGCGCAAGGAGCTTCTGCGGATCGCCACGGAGATGGTCGACAAGCGTGTTCCCGTCATCCTGGGCGCCTCCAGCCCATCGTCCCGGGAGGTCGTCGAGCTTGCCGAGTACGGCGCAAAAGTGGGCGGGGACCTGGTCCAGGTACTGATGCCGCTTCGCCCTTGGGGTGGGCAGCCGACGATTGCCGAACTCATGGAGTTTTTCACTCAGGTGGCCTCCGCAAGCCCGTTGCCGCTGGTGGCTTACCACAACCCGGGGCCGGGCGCGGACCCGCCACAAGACGCCTTCGTCAAGATCAGCGAAATCGGCAACGTGCGCTATTTCAAGGAAAGCTCCCGTGACATCACGAAGATATCGAGGCTCATCGAACAGATCGATATGGCAGGGAAGGGTCACTATTTTACGACCATGCAGCCGCTTTTGGCGACCCTGGTTATGGGCGGGTCCGGTGCGACCATGCCGCCCCCGGGAACTCGGATCGGTGCCCAGGTCGTCAAGGCCTTTCGCGAAGGCGATTTGAACCGGGCGCGCTACTGGCAGCGCTGCTTCGCCTTGTTTCCGGGCAAGTGGGCGGCCTATGGCCTGCCGCCGGTGATGAAATCGGCCCTGAAGCATTTTGGCGTGGACATCGGCGAGCCCTCACGGCCCTATGCCCCTGTGAGCCCGCGGGACCATGCTCAGATCGGCCAATTCCTCCGCCAGATCGGAATGATCGGCGAGAGAGGGCCGACCGAAGAGTCCTTCAAGGAGGCTGCCATCGCACTGGCTCAGGAAGATACATTTCTCCGCTAGGAAAAAAGCCTTCGCCACCATTCTAGAAAAGGACAAAGGCATCCCCCGACAGCGCCACGGAGTCGAAAAGGACCATGCTTAAGTTTGTTTTTTTTCTGCTTTTCCTCGTCGTTGTCGCCTCCTTCATTGCGCCGATCAGGCGCTGGGCCCTTGAGGAGCTAAAGGCGTTTTCGGATTCCCTCGCCGTCCTCTTTCTCCGCATCACCTCACAATTTGAGAGCGAACTGACCGAAGACGGGCGAGCCGAGCAGAAGCGGTGGCGGGAGCAGCAGTTGCGGAATCTTCGCGGGCTCGCGCTTCGCTCAGAGCAAAAGCGGCGAGGTCAGAGCAAGGAGCCAGGCGAGCGTTCCTGAACTCCAAGGGGTTTTCCAGGATGTACGTGTCAAACGGACGCAAGCAGATCGTCATATTAGGAGGCGGGAGCGGAGGCATCGTCGCGGCGACCAAGCTGGGGCGTGAGCTGGGAAGTAAGCATGACGTCACGTTGGTCGACCGGCGGGAAGACCATATCTACATGCCGGCCTTTCTCTTTCTGATGGTCGGGCAGCGAAAGCCCGGTGACATTACGCGCAAGCTCAAGCGGCTCGAGAAGCGAAATGTCAAGTTCATTCAAGCGGACGTGCTGGGAATCGACCCGGACCGGCAGGAAGTCACGCTGAGCGCGGGGAAATCCCCTATGATTACCTCATCGTGTCGCTCGGTCTGCAGACCAGGCCGGAAATGATCCCGGGTTTCACCGAAGGGGCTCACCATGCCTGGGAGTTGGATGCGGCGCTGCGCTTTCACAGCGCGCTCGGGTCTTTCAGTGGCGGGCGCATTCTAGTTGGGGTCCCGCTCGGTCCGTATCGCTGTCCACCGGCACCCTATGAAGTCCAATGGATGCTCGACAGTTATTTTAAGCGGCGGGGCATGCGGGAGCGGGTGAGCATCGAATTTTTCACTCGCGATCCTGAGCCGGCGGGAGAAGCTCATGATCCGGTAGTCTGGATGGATGCGCAAAGCAAGCAGAGAAACATCAGCCAGCACTATGAATTTATCGTGCATTCCATTGATCCTAAAAGGAAAATTGTTATCGGGCTTTACGGATACACGTTGTCCTATGATCTTCTGTTTATGGTTCCACCGCATCGGCCGGCCCAGGTCCTCTACGATTGCGGGCTCGCCGACCAAGAGACCGGTATCCGGGTCGATTACGACACGATGGAGACCAAATGGCAAAATGTCTATGCCATCGGTGATTGCGCCGACATGCCGGCTTCCAAGGCTGGAGTTGTGGCTCACCAGGAGGGCGATGTCCTAGCTCACAACCTCAAGGTTCGGATCACGGGTCACGGCGTGCCCACGCAGTTAAGGCTACACACGATATGACTGCTCAACTACGGCGCAGGACGCGCCGCGGCCAACAGAACGGTGTACCCGCGGGGTTGGCCCCCGTTCGGGACAGGGGAGGCTCGGTCGTGGGGCCCCTCAAGACTCATCTATTGGGCCAAGGTGGGCTTTGAAAAGTGGTGGTTGTGGCGCTATTTTTGAGTTTCTGAGTATGGCTAAAAAGGTACCATCAGGGAAGAAGAATTCGGTCCTCAGCGCGGAGAATGTGTGCGGCTACTGCCTGTTTTTCCAGCCCGAACCGCCAGGGAGGCGGCCTTTACGCGGAAACTGCACCCACCACAAAGAATGGATAGAGAACGCCTCGCTGACTACGTGCAGCGACATGAGCAGCCGCCATCTCAAGGAACAAGGAATCTACCAGCTCGTGCCCAGCAGCGACAACGGTTGCATCTACATCCGCCGCACCAAAAAGATCCGCACACGGCTTTTCCTGGTGAAAAAGTGAGAAGTAAGCAGTGAGCCGTGGGAAATGGGGAGGGGAGTAGGGATGGGCTGTGGGGGGGTTGCGTATATTATGTCAGCTTTCAAAGAAAGTTGACATAATATATCTTATCGGACGTTTCCTCTACGCCTCACTTTTGCTTCTCAGCCATTTCTGCCTTAGCTTCCAGCTCGCGTATCCGAAGGGAAATTTCTCCGCTCCTCTCGGCGCCCGGGAAACTCGTCAGATAGTTCCGGTAGGCCTGGAGCGCTGCCTTTAAGTCGCCCGCCTGAGCGCTCGTCCGGGCCTCAGCGAGAATCGCTTGCTCCTTAAATGGCCCGGAAGCTTGCCCGGCAGCGAGGTAGTTTTTGGCGGCTTCTTTGAGGTTACCCGCTTTCTCATGGGCGTGACCGAGGGAAAGAAGCGCGAGCTGATGGAGATAGTCGGGTTTTGTTGCCCGGCCGGCCAGCCGCTCGAAGGCGGAGGCGGCATTTTTGGTGTCGCCGAGGGCTAGGTGGCTATTTCCCAAATAAAGGAGCGCGAGCCTTCTGTAGATCGATGGGCCCGACTCGCTGAGGTCGGTGAGCGGCGCCATAGCGTCGCGGTATTTCTGTTCGTGGAAAAGGTTCAGCGCCCGCGCGTACTCTTGGGCGGCAAGGCGGTTTCGTCGCGACTGGTAAAGGTCCCATGCGCCGTAAAATAAAAGAGCGCCGACGAGCACTCCTAAAGCGATCAGGGAAGCGCTGCGGTGGTGGCGGACAAGGTTGAGGAGTTGACCTGTGAAGGTGACAAATTGGTCGGGGCGGCGCAGGTCTTTGCGCGTGATTCTTTTGGGCGAATGCGCCATCCGGGTGGGAAGAGTTCTGAGGGGTTCAGAGATGCAATGAGAATCTACAGTGGCGGCCTAGATCCCTTTACATCTTGTACTTAAAGTCTTCAGGGGTCATCTTCTCCAGGATTTCAGCCCATTTTTCCTTCGACACGTTGGAGACGTTAGCGACCCCGCCTTCTTTTCCTTCCTCACTTTGCTGGAGAATACTCGATGCCTCGAGCACGGCCTTGGCCACATAGATGGGACTTTTCGTTCTTAGGGCCAGGGCGATGGCATCGCTGGGACGCGAATCGATAACCAGCTCGCGGTCGCCGATGCGGAGGTAGATTAAGGCGTAGTACGTGTTCTCTTTCAGCTCGGTAATCTGCACGGATTCCACCGTTCCGGCCACCTGCGCCAAAATATTCCTGAGCAGATCGTGGGTCATCGGACGGGCCATCTTGATCCCCTCGAGTTCCGTGGCCATAGCCGTGGCTTCCAATAGACCGATCCAGATCGGCAGGTTGAGTTTGTTGTCGCTGTCTTTCAGGATCACTATCGGCGTCTTCGTGACTGGATCGAGCGTGAGCCCGCCCACGGTCATCAGGATGGAATCCTCTTTTTTCGTCATGCTATCCCCCCTGCTTCAAGTGTACTCGCCATGGCACTGACCTTCAGCAACTCCCCGAGCAGCGAATTCGCCGAGGCCCCGGTGATCCTCACTCGGGTCAGTGAACCCGAAAGCATTGTCGGCCCCATCACGTTGACAATTTTGTTGGTCCTGGTCCGCCCGGTAATCTGGCCTCGCCTGAGCTTGGAAGGTCCCTCGACCAGAATCTCCTCTACGGTGCCGACCGATTGCCTGTTCTTTCGGAGCGAGATTTCATTCTGGAGTCGCTGGACCTGAGCCAACCTCTCCTTCTTTACCTCCTGTGGAACATCATCACGATAGAGCTTGACTGCCGCGGTATGCGGGCGCGGCGAATACACGAACGAATAAATCTCATCATACTCTACCTGGTGCAGAATTGCCAGGGTCTCGGCAAACTCCGCTTCGGTTTCCCCCGCAAAGCCTGCGATGATGTCGGTGCTCAGGGCGATGTTCGGGCACCGCTCGCGCAGCCGGTAAATCTTCTCCAGATACGCTTCGCGGGTGTAGCCGCGCCGCATTCGGTGAAGCACGCTGTCGGACCCGGATTGTACCGGCAGATGCAGATGCTCGCAGAGTTTTTCCAGCGTGGCATAGGCTTCGATCAGCTCCGGGGAGAGGTCCTGCGGATGCGAGGTCGTGAACCGAATTCTCTCCAGACCCTCGATGCCATTTATCCTAGTTAAGAGTTCGGGAAACGTCAACTCCCCGCTGCCCGCCTTGCCGTAGGAATTCACGTTTTGCCCAAGCAGCATGACCTCTTTGACCCCGGACCGCGTAAGCTCGCGGATTTCCCGAATGATGTTCCTGCTCGGCCGGCTAAGCTCCCGCCCGCGCACGTACGGAACGATGCAAAAGCTACAGACGTTGTTGCAGCCCTGCATGATCGTGACGAACGCCCTCGGCCCGTGGACCTGAGGCTTTCCCCCGGGGTCTTCCATGTACGAGGGCTCGCGATAGAATGCCAGTTCGATCGGGCGGGCACCCAGGGTTTCGACCTGCTCGACCATCTCGGGGAGTTTATGGATGTTGTGGGTGCCGAAGACGAGATCGAGATGCGGGACCCGCCTGAGCAGCAACTCGCCCTCCTGCTGCGCCACGCACCCGCCGGCACCGATGATCAAACCGCGCTTCTCTTCCTTGAGATCGCGCCAGCGTCCCAGAGCGCTGTAGACTTTCTGCTCCGCCTTGTCGCGCACGCTGCAGGTATTGAGGAGGATCAGGTCGGCATGCTCCGGGCTGTCCGTTGGCTGATAGTCCAAGCGGCCGAGGACCTGGACGATGCGCTCCGAATCGTGTTGATTCATCTGGCAGCCATAGGTTTGGATGTAGAGCTTCTTCATGGCACGATGCGTTCGATCACCCTGTGGAGCTGGCTCAGGTTCCCGCATTCTTCCACCACATCGCAATGAGGCGCGTAGCGGGGCATCTCGCTGTCGCCGAACCCCCACTTCCAACGGCTCTCCGGATTGAGCCAGATCAGCCGCTTGGCCTTGCGCTGAATTTCCTTCAACACCCAGTCATGGGGATGGTTATAGTTGTTGCGGCCGTCGCCGATGATCATCACGGTGGTTTTTCCGCTGACCGCGGAGCAATGCTCCCGGTAAAAGAGCTCAAAGGCGCGGCCGAAGTTGGAACGGGAATAGACATTGATGACCTCGCCCTTGAGGGCCAGCTCCACCGCCTGCTGAAGGTCGTTGTCTTCAAAGAGCCGGGTAACCTCCCCGATATCACTGACGAAGACAAAGCTGCGGACCTTGCTGTACAGATCTTGCACGGAATAAACGAATTGCAGCATAAACCGGGAGGCGTTCAGGACCGAGTCCGAGATGTCGCACAGGATGATAATCTCGGGCTTTTCCTTCTTTCTGCGGTCGAGCTGGAGGCGGAACGGCACGCCGCCGTACTGAAGGTTCTTGCGCAGGGTCTCCTGGAGGTCGAATCGGCCCCTGCGGGCCTTTCTGCGCCTGAGCGTCAACAGGTTTTTGAATCTTTGGGCCAGGCGGGTGACGGCGTCGTTCATTCGCCGTATGTCCTCTTCGGTGTAGTAAGCGAAGTTTTTGTGCGCGAGATATTCCGGTCGCTCCCGCTCCGGGGCAACAACGCTGCGTTTCTTGAGCTCCTGGCGGAGCAGATCCCGAACCATTCGGGAGAGATCCTGGAGCCGATGCTCTACGTAGCGGGAAAGGCGGTCCCGTTTATCCCCGTCACCCGGCTCCGCCAGCGCCATCTCCCGAAAGCTCCCGAGTTCTTCCTCCACAGTGGTCAGCGCCAACCGGCCCGCGAGCCGTAAATAGAGCGCGACCCCGATTTGGCCTCCCGCCTGCCCCAGTTCTTCTTGCGCGATCGCCTGGCGGATCAGCCGCTCCGCCTGAGCCAGGTCGCCGGCCAGCAGCGCCCGGGCGAGCGGCGAGAGGTTTTGCCGGCGCTCGAGCAGGCGCCGGACTTCCTCGAGGAGGTGCTGGTACTGCTGGGGCGTCAGGCTCAGCCGGTCCATCAGATCACGCTCCGATTGTCTGAGAGAGGCGCCAAGACCCAGAAAAAAGAGATCAAACAGCTCCTCGAAGGTCCGGATATCCGAGGCCCGCTTGACCAGCGTTGCCCGCAGCCCGTCGCGAAACATGGAGGGATCCTCAATGCCGACGATTCCCAGGGCTTGGATCGCGTCGATATTTTCCGACAAGGATACGCGGGCGCCCTGTCGCCGAAGCAAATGGGTGAACTCTACGATGCGTTCGTCCATGGCGCTCAGTGCAGGAGGTCTTTATCGCTGGTCACGACGGCGGTCTGTATCTTAGCTTTGCGCTCGGCCAGATAGTCTTTCATTTCTTTTTGCGCCTTGCGGATGTCGCCTTCGTATTTCAGCAGCGTCGCCAGCGTTTCCTCGACCAGCTGCTGGTCCAGCCGCTCGATCTGGAGCAGGGTCAGGGCTCTCACCCAATCAAGAGTTTCGCTGATGCTGGGCTTCTTTTTGAGATCCAGCTTGCGCAGCCGGTGGAGCAAATGAACGACCTCGTCCGCCAGCTTCTCCCCGACTCCGGGAACTTTGAGCTTGAGGATCTCCAGCTCGCGGTCCGGATCGGGATAGTCCAGATAGAGGTGCAGACAGCGCCGCTTCAGAGCGTCGGACATTTCCCGGCTATTGTTGCTCGTAAGGATCACGAAGGGGCGGTGCGTTGCCCCGAGCGTCCCGATTTCGGGCACGCTAACTTGAAAATCGCTCAACACCTCGAGCAGGAAAGCTTCAAACTCGGTATCGGACTTGTCGACTTCGTCGATCAGAAGGACCGTAGGCTCGGGGGACAAAATGGCGCGGAGCAATGGCCGGGGGAGTAAAAATTTTTGCGAAAAAAACACGTCGTCCTCGTTCGCGATACGCTCCACTGCGTGCTGCAGGCTCTGCGCTCCCTCGAGAACTTCGCCAATTTTGTCTTTGAGAATCTGCGTGTAGAGAAGCTGTTTGGCATATTCCCACTCGTACAGCGCTTTGGCCTCATCCAACCCTTCGTAGCACTGCAAACGAATGAGCTCTAAATGGAGAGCGGAAGCCAAGACCTTACCCAGCTCCGTCTTTCCCACCCCCGCGGGACCCTCCACGAGAACCGGCTTGCGCATCGCGCAGGCAAGGTATACCACCGTGGCTACGTGCTTGGTGCAAAGGTATTTTTGCTCGGCGAGCCGTTTGATGACATCTTCGACTGAGGAAAACATATACCCCTCGTAAAAAGTATAAAAATACCATAAAAATTCCGGGCGAACAAACCGCCTCCATTGCGCCCCGCCGTGGGTTACGGTAAACGGTTACCATGTGCACCCTGTCCCTGTATTTTCGGGAGTTTGCCGATTACCCGTTGGCCGTGGCGGCCAACCGGGACGAATACTATGCGCGCCCATCCGCCGCGCCTCAGATTCTCTCCGAGCGCCCCTTGATTTTCGGCGGCAGGGACCTTCAGGCGGGAGGCACGTGGCTGGGAGTCAATGAGCACGGCCTTTTGGTAGGAATCTTGAATCGCCGGTTGGATGGGGCAAAGGATCGATCCGATAAAAGATCGAGGGGACTGCTGTGCCGCGAAATGCTCAACGCCCTGGATCCGAGCCAAGCGGTCGCAATCCTTCGTGGCGAGCGGGCCTCCGCTTATCTGCCCTTTAATCTCCTTATCGCCAACGCTGAGAACGCCTATGTCGGATACAACGAAGCGGACAGCATCGAAGTTGTCCCTTTGGATCATGGCCTTCACGTACTGAGCAACACCTCCGTATTCGATCCCCGCTCTGAAAAAATGGATACGGCCTACGGGCTTTTCCTGGCGGCCGCGGAAAGGGCACGGGAAGATCCGGATCTATTCTTCCGCGAAAGAGCGTCGCCGAACCGTGCGGGAAGCCCCCCGTGTGTGACTACCTTTGGGCAAGCGCTGGCTAGCCACCGACTGCATGGGGCCGGCGGAGATCCCCGTGGCGCGATCTGTGTCCATGCGGACCACTACGGCACCGTGTCCTCCAGCATCATCGTTCTCGCGGGCGCGGAAAAGCGCTTCGACTACTACCATGCTCCAGGGGCCCCGTGCCGGTCGTCATTCGGGAAGTGCGCTTCTCTGGATGTCCGATGAGACCGGCCAGCCCGGTTGAGAACGCCACCTCGGTAATCTTATTTCGGCCCGTCAAGGACGGCAGCTTCGAGGTCGTCCTCGGCCGGCCGGCCCCGGGTGAAGGAGCCATAGGCGGCGCTTACACCTTTCCGCGACGGGTGATTACGAAGGAGGACTTTGCAGAGGGTACCCTGCGGCGGAGTTGGGGGGTGTCCCGAGACGAGGCACAGAAAATTCTCGGCGCGGAGCTGCGGCCTGCCCTTGCCCTGGGCCACTGGGTGGCGGGTGTGAGAGCCCTCTTTGAAGGGCTGGGTTTTTTTCTCTGCGTTACCGAGAGTGGGAACCCCTCGCCATGGGAGGAGCGAAGGGCAAACCTGCTGGCAAGACGGGAGGAGCTGGTTCGAGGAGAAATAAGTTTTCGCTCGATGTTGGAGACCGAGGGGCTTTTTTGTGATCTAAGTCCATTACGTTATTTTTCGCATTGGTTGGAGACCATGGATACTTCGACTCCCGCTCACGTGCGCTATTTTCTGGCCCGGCTTCCGCCCCATCAAGACCTTCTAGAGGTTGTCCGATCCTTCGGAGATTGTCGATGGATCAGCCCGGACCGCGCTCTTGCGGAGCATCAACGGAGCGGGCTTCCGCTTACGTTTTCCGCTTTCGCCTCGCTCAGAGCGCTCGCTGATTTCGACTCATGGCAAAGCCTTTGTGCCGAATACGGGGTCAATCTTACCTAGAAATGGATCATCTTCACGGCTTTCGCTTCAGGATCTCTTCGAGCTGTTTTCGCTCCTCTTCGTAAATCTGCTCCCCCCCGGGGCGTTGATCGGTTCCCGGGGCGGTCTTCACTCCTTCGGGCCACAACAGCTCCCTGAGGTTCGGCCACAACAGCCAGAGCAGAAAAGCGAGCAACCAAACGATGAAGACGGCGGCGATGGATAGTCCGATAAGGGCAAACCAACCTCTTTTTCTGCGCTTCATTAACGGCGCCTGGGAGGAGACTAGGAGGACGGATGTTCAGTATTCGGGTTTGAAATCGAAAAAGTGGGTTGCGTTGATGACGCGGATCGTCCGGGTCTTGGAGCGCATGACGATCGACTGGGTTGTCGCCCCGCCGGCGAAGAAATGCACACCCCGTAGATAATCGCCGTCGGTCACTCCCGTCGCGGCGAACATGACCTCGCCTCCGGCGAGCTCTTCGATGCCGAACTTTTTGTCGATATCCCTGATTCCCATCGCCTGGGCGCGGTCGATCTCCTCGTGGTTTCTTGGCTTCAGACGCCCCTGCATGTCGCCCCCGACGCAACGCAGCGCGGCCGCTGCCAGCACGCCCTCCGGAGCCCCGCCGATGCCCAGCAGGATATCGATTCCGGTCTCCGGCTTGGTGGTCGCGATCGCCGCGGACACATCCCCGTCGCTGATCAGCTTGATCCGCGCCCCGGCCTGCCGGACTTCCTTGATTAGCGCTTCATGGCGCGGGCGGTAGAGGATGATCACGGTCAGATCTTCAATGTGTGTCCCCTTGGCCTCGGCAAGCGCCATGAGGTTTTCCGTCGGGCTTTTGTCCAGGTCAACGACCCCCTTCCCCGAAGGACCCACGGCAATCTTGTCCATGTACGTGTCCGGGCTGTGGAGAAAATTGCCGCGCTCGCCGATAGCGATGACGGACAAGGCATTGGGGGCCCCGTTGGCACAGATCGTGGTTCCTTCCAAGGGATCCAGCGCGATATCCACCTCAGGCCCGCCGCACCCTACCCTCTCCCCGATGTAGAGCATCGGAGCCTCGTCCCTCTCCCCTTCCCCGATGACCACGGTGCCGCTGATCGGGACGGCATTGAACGCCTTGCGCATCGCATCGACCGCCGCCTGATCCGCGGCTCGCTCATCTCCCCTCCCCATAAAGCGTGCGCTCGACAAGGCCGCCGCCTCCGTGATGCGGACAACTTCCAAAGCTAGGTTTCGATCCACGGTTTCGTCCCTCCTATCAGGGCATCTATCAGGGTATGCGCCTGATTGACAACAATCCCGGTTTTTTTTGCGTCGCGTTCGTTGTAGCGAAGCGGTTTCGCGGTATTTCTCTGGCGTGAAGAAAAGAGCACGAAGGGCACCGCGTCGGCAACATGGGTTTTGACCGCAATCGGGGTCGGATGGTCGGGCATGAGGAGCAATCTCCATCCCTCCCACCGATCCATGCCGCGCAGGATCGTTCCCACGACTTTTTCGTCGACATCCTCTATGGCCCTGATCTTTTTCGCCGCGTCCCCCATGTGTCCGGCTTCGTCGGGAGCCTCGACGTGGATAAAGACGAGATCTTTTTCATCGAGCGCGCGCACGCCGTACTCTCCCTTTCCCCGATAGTTCGTATCGAAGTAACCGGTGATCCCCGGAACCTCAATCCGCTCCAGCCCGGCATAGACGCCCAGCCCGTTGATGATATCCACGGCGGAGATGACGGCCCCGCTGATGCCGAACCGCTCCTTGAGCGTCGGCAGCTTTGGAGCCTTGCCCTGGCCCCAGAGCCAGATCGAGGTGGCTTTTTTCTCGCCTCTTTCACAGCGCTTGCGATTTACCGGGTGATGGGTGAGGAGCTCCTTAGATCGCTGCATCAGCCGGAGAAGCGTCTCAGCGCCCGGACCCTCCGGCAAATAGCCGTCGACTCGACGATCGGTGATATCGTGCGGCGGCGTGGTTGCCATTTTTTCCTCTCCGCCGCGCCAGACCATCAGATGGCGGTAACTGACGCCCGGATGGAACTCGATACCATCGCCGCCGAGCTTTTGGTTGAGATCGTGGACGATTTCTGCGGCTTCCGCGCTGGAGATGTGCCCCGCAGTGAAATCTTCCATCACCACCCCGCTTCCTTCCTCACGCAGCGTGACGAGGTTGCAGCGAAACGCGATATCCCTGTCGCCCAACGCGACGCCCATGCTTGCCGCCTCCAGCGGGGAGCGGCCCGTATGGTAAAGCGCCGGGTCGTAGCCGAGAATGCTCATGTTGCCGACATCGCTTCCGGGCGGGAACCCGGGAGGGATCGTGTGCGCCAGTCCGAAGGTTCCGCGTGCGGCGAGCCAATCCATGTTGGGCGTGGCCGACGCCTCGAGTGGGGTTTTCCCGCCGAGCTCCTCCACGGGATAGTCGGCCATCCCGTCCCCTTGCACGATGACGTACTTCATTTCTTCTCGGCTTGCCTGAGAATCGCGGCGAGGGATTCGATCTCAGGCGCGATTCGTATCGGTTGGCCCGATTGGTCAATGGCCGTGTCCGGGTCTTTCAAACCATGCCCGGTAAGCGTACAAACCACCACGTCGCCCTTGCGGAAAAGGCCTTCCCGGTTTTTCTTGATCACCCCGGCCACCGAAACGGCCGAGGCGGGCTCGGCTAAGATCCCTTCAGCGGTCGCCAACAGTTTATAGGCGTCGAGGATCTCCTCGTCGCTGACCGCTTCGATCGCGCCCTTGGATTCGTCGCGCGCGGTGAGCGCCCCCTGCCAGCTTGCCGGATTACCGATGCGGATGGCGCTCGCGATCGTCTCCGGCTGTTCCACGACCCTGCCCAGGACGATCGGCGCGGCGCCGGCAGCCTGAAAACCCATCATGCGAGGCAGCGCAGGAATTCTGCCGAGCAGCGAGTACTCCTTGTACCCTTTCCAGTAGGCCGTGATGTTGCCAGCGTTGCCCACCGGCAGAAAGTGATAATACGGCGCCTCGCCCAAAACGTCACAGACCTCGAAGGCAGCCGTCTTCTGGCCTTCGATCCGATAAGGATTGAGCGAGTTGACGAGCGTGATGGGAAAATGGCGGGTGGCCTCCTGCACCAGCTTCAAGGCGGTGTCGAAGTTTCCTTCGATCTCGATGACCCTGGCGCCGTGGATCATCGCCTGGCTGAGCTTGCCCCGGGAAATTCTCCCCTGCGGTATCAGGACATAGGCGTCAAGCCCGGCCCGAGCGGCGTAGGCAGCCGCGGAAGCGGACGTGTTCCCCGTTGACGCGCAGATGACGGCCTTACTCCCCTCCTCCACCGCCTTGCTCATCGCTACGGTCATCCCCCGGTCCTTGAAAGAGCAGGTCGGGTTGAGCCCTTCGAGTTTGAGATAGAGCTCGATGTCGGAATTGACCATGCGCTGGAGGTTCCGGCACCGAACCAGGGGTGTGTTGCCTTCATGCAGGGTGACGATGCTCTCTTCCCGCTTTACCGGCAGGAGGTCCCAATAGTGTCGAATCAGCCCGGGCCACGCGTGAAGAGGGAGCCGGTCGGTAGCTTCGGCGGAGCTTAAGGTTTTCGGCCCTTTCGTTTTCACCCGGTACCCCATATGGGAAGCCACACGGGCTCCACAAGGATGTAGTCTTTGCGGCGGATGGCCGCCAAAGCGGCTGTCATCTGTCCCACTGTGGCGCGCTCCAGCGTGATCACAAACGGCAGGATCTCTCGCGGTTTCACATCGAGGCGATAGCTCCGATGGAGATTTTCCAACTCCTCCTGGCTGTGGCCGAGCTGCCAGATCTCCGAGACGTTGATACCCGCTTGCCCGAAAGCCTGGCAGATGTCGGCGACGATCCCCACCCGGTCTTTGACCACGAAACGGACGTAAAAACAAGCGCTGATTCGCGCTTGCGACTGTACCGCAAGCGTTCCTGGCGCCACGAGACTGGGGAACCCCGCTCCATGTTCTCTCGCTCCGCGCGCGAGCTCCCACACATCGCCCATGACGGCCACGGCGGTCGGCCCGCCTCCAGCGCCGGGGCCGACAAAGGCATAGTTCCAACCGCGAATTTCACTTTTGTCCTCTCGGTCGCCGGCCGCGCTTTTTTGGCCTTTGAACAAGATCGCGTTGGTCGCGCCGTCGATCGCGGCGAGAAAGTGGTCATGGGGTACGAGCGCCGGCGCGACGAGAGCCTCGACTGTACTTCCGTCGCTGCGGGCCACGGCGAGCGGCTTGATCGTCGAGCGTCCCTTGCGGGAGGCGTACAGAAAATCCACCGGATGAATCTCTTCTATGCCCTTGCGCCATACACCGCCCGGACTCATGTGGAGGCCAAACGTGACCCCGGCCAGAAGCATGAGCTTGGCCTCGGCGTCGAGCCCGCTTACGTCGGACTTCGGGTTGGTCTCGGCGTATCCTCGCTCCTGCGCCTCCCGAAGCGCCTGGGCGTAGGACTTCCCATATTTGTCCATCTCGGAAAGGATGTAATTGCTCGTCCCGTTGATGATGCCGTAGATCGCCTCGGGGGTCTCGGCGGCGAAGCTCTGCGTAAGGGCGCGGATGATCGGGATGCCGCCGCCCACGCAAGCCTCAAACCTGATCTCTTGACCCGAGCGCGCCGCGGCCTCCCAGATCTCTTGGCCAAATCTCGCCAAAACCGCCTTGTCCGAGGTGACCACCGACTTGCCGTTGCCGAGCGCGCGAATGATGTAGCCCTTGAAGGTAGCTAAGTCCCGCTCGTCCTCGGAGCCGAGCGCCTCAATGATGATGTCGGCCTCGGGATGATCGATGACCTCGGTTGGGTTTGTGGTAAACAACTCACGGTGAGTCGTATACCATTTTTTCTTCTTCGGATGACCGGTGTCCGGGCGGCGCGTGTAGATCTTGGCGATTTTCAGCCTGAGACCTGGCTCTTTTCTGTTACCGGCGGCGAAGACGAGATCCTGAATCGCTTCACCAACGGTTCCCGAGCCCAGCAGCCCGAGCCCGACTATGAAATCTTTTGCCTTTGCCACGCTGTCCCCACAAAAGCCAGAATGATCAGAGTGTTTTTCGATCAGTCTAAAAGCCTGCCCAGGGCCCGGCGGATGGTCCGTACAGCCTGCCGCGTGCGGTGCTCATTTTCGATGAGGGCAAAGCGAACGAAGGGATCTCCGTACTGGCCGAATCCGATACCAGGGGAGACAGCCACTTTTGCTTCCTTCAAGAGGAATTTGGAGAATTCCACCGAGCCCATCTGCTTGCACGGCTCGGGGATTTCTGCCCAAACGAACATCGTCCCCTTGGGCTTTTTGATCTGCCAGCCGATCCGGGCTAAGCCATCCACCAATGTGTCCCGGCGTTTGCGGTAGGTTTCGCGTATGACCTCGACGCATTCTTGCGGGCCATTCAATGCATGGATGGCCGCGATCTGGACCGGCTGAAAGATTCCATAGTCGAGATAGCTCTTGAGCCTGGCCAGCGCATGCACCAGCTCCCGGTTGCCGACGCCGAAGCCTACCCTCCACCCGGGCATGTTGTAGCTTTTCGATAGCGAGAAGAACTCGATCCCGAGGTCTTTGGCTCCGGGCACTTGCAAGAGGCTCGGCGGCTCGTATCCGTCGAACGTGATATCCGCGTAAGCCAGGTCGTGAATGATCAAAAGCTCGTGCTCCTGGGCGAAGCGGACCACCCGCCGCAAGAAGTCCAAATCCACCACTTCCGTAGTGGGGTTATGGGGGAAGCTGATGATGAGCAGCTTGGGCTTGGGCCAGGTCTGCTTGATCGCTTCCTCCAGATGGGCGAGAAAACCCTCGCTCGACAGCATGGGAACACTGCGCAGGTCGCCGCCGGCAAGGATCACGGAGTACTGGTGGATCGGGTACGTGGGACTCGGGCAAAATACGACATCTCCCGGGTCTACAATGGCCCAGACCAGATGCCCCAATCCCTCCTTGGCTCCGATGGTGACGATGGCTTCGGTCTCGGGATCGATGTCGACTCCAAAACGCCTTCTGTACCAATCCGCGATAGCAACCCGGAGCTTATAGATGCCGCGCGAAACGGAGTAGCGGTGGTTGTGGGGCTTTTTCACCGCCTCGATGAGCTTGGCGACGACATGGGGCGGACTGGGGTTGTCCGGATTGCCCATGCCGAAGTCCACGATATCCTCCCCTTTCCGCCTCGCCTCCAGCTTTAAGCTGTCGATGATGTTGAACACATAAGGCGGGAGCCTCTTAATACGTTGAAATTCCACGCTATTGCACCTCTTATTTAGCTTTCGGCGCCTAGCTGTCAGCGGAAAAAAAGCGATAGGCGGGAGGCTGGAGTTCCGGATCTACTGCCTGTTGCCTACTGCCTAGTGCCTGAAGCCTAAGTGCCCAATATTTTATAAGCTATCCGCTTTTTCTGTGCAAACGATGGGCCAGTAACGAGGACTGAGCGCTGAGGGACGAGTGCAGATTTTCCTGTACTCGGAGCCATTGCTCAGTACTAGCCGATCGCTCCGAGCTCCAAGCGGTCATCCCAGCGGTGGAGCAAGACTTGCCCCATGGCGCGGGATTCGGGCCGGGACAAGTTCGAATCATCGGCCAGCCACGCCGTCGCCTCGCTGCGCGCTTCCAGGAGCAGGTGGGCATCCCGGGCAACATCGGCCAAACGAAAGTCGGGCAGACCGGACTGGCGCGTGCCCAAAAGCTCCCCCGGGCCGCGAATCTCAAGGTCCGCTTCGGCAATTTTAAAGCCGTCATGCTCCTTCTCCATGACCCGCAGCCGCGACCGGGCCTCCCGGCTACCAGCCTCATAGTGCACGAGAAGGCATTGCGCGGGCGCCTGGCCCCTACCGACCCGCCCGCGCAGTTGATGGAGCTGGGAAAGCCCGAAGCGCTCCGCGTGCTCGATGACCATCACCGTGGCATTGGAGATATCGATTCCCACCTCGATGACCGTCGTGGCTACGAGAATCTGCAGGGCCCCTTCTTTGAAGCGGCGCATGACAGCGTCGCGCTCCTCCGCGCTCATGCGGCCGTGGATCAAGCCGACTTGAAACTCTCTAAAGACGCCGAGCCGGAGCTCCTCTGCCATCCGAGTAGCATCGTGGAGGTTGAGTCGTTCGGACGCCTCGACGAGAGGATAGACGATATAGGCCTGATGTCCCTTTTGGATCTCCGTACGAACGCGCTCGTAGACTGCTGGCCGTTCCCTCTCGCCGCAGAGTTTCGTCTCGACCGGGGTCCGGCCCGGCGGCATCTCGTCGAGGAAGGAGATCTCCAGGTCACCGAAAAGCACCATGGCGAGGCTTCTCGGGATCGGGGTTGCGCTCATAAGGAGGATGTCGGGCTGCGGCAGCGTCGGCGCCGCGGCGGAGTGCCAATGCACCAGCCGCTGGAGCGCCCTGCGCTGAACGACGCCAAAGCGGTGCTGCTCATCGATGATACCGAGGCCCATGCGTGGAACCCAAACGCCTTCCTGGATCAGTGCGTGCGTTCCGACAATGAACGATGTCATGCCTGTCCGGATTCCTTCCGTAACTTCTTTCTTGGTTGCTTCCGGAAGCGAGCCGGTGAGAAGCGCGGCGGGAATCTTGAGGGCCCCGGCAAAACCCTTGAGGTTGCGGAAGTGCTGCTCCGCCAATAGCTCGGTGGGCGCCATCCACAGGGCTTGGAATCCGCTCTCGATCGCTCTCAGCGCGGCGAGCCACGCCACGATCGTCTTTCCCGATCCGACATCCCCTTGGACGAGCCGCTGCATGGGGCACGGCGACGCCATGTCCCGGTAGATTTCGCCGACCACGCGCTCTTGCGCTCCCGTCAGCGTAAACGGCAGCAGCCCGCGCATCTGGCGGGTCAGTTGCGCCTCGGCCGACGAGAACGCAATGCCTTCCAGGGCGGCCCGGTGTTTTCGCCTGAGTCCGAGTCCGAGCTGCAGATAGAAAAACTCGTCGAAGACAATGGCGCGGTGCGCAGGCGAGGAAAAGCGGTTGAGGGAGGCGAGATCCGCGGCCTTGTCGGGCTGATGCACTTGCTTCATCGCCTGATTCAGATCCATGAGCCCTTGGCGGCGCGTAAGGCTTTCGGGTAAAAAGCTCGGCAAGGAGGGTGCGTAATCGGCTAAGGCTTGAGCCAGCCAGCGGCGCATGGTCCTGAGCGGAAGTCCTCCCGGTCTTAGGTAAACCGGCAGGATCTTCTCTGTGTCTGTCTCTTCCCCAGCCTCGATGGGCTCGAAGTCCGGGTGGACGATGCGCTTTTGTCCCCCCAAGCCCCACTCGACTCGACCGTGGACAAGCAAAGCCTGCCCGCGGCTGAGCGTGTTCGCCATGTAGGGCGGGACATTGTACCACACCAAGCCGAGCATTCCCGTCCCATCGGACAGGGTCCCGAGCAAAATGTGGCGTCTCTTTCGCGGGATGAACTTTTTCTGCACGAAAACGAGCGTTCCCGCAAAGCTCTCATCCTCGCCCACGGATGCCAGGTGAATTTTTTTAACTCGGCGGCGGTCCTCGTAGCGGAAGGGCAGATGATAGAGGAGATTTTCGACGGTCTTAAGTCCCAGCGTCTCCAGTAGGGCCGCTCTCTTCGGCCCTACACCTTTGAGGAAGCGCAGCGGCGTAGAGAGAGCTTTCAGGCACTCCTTGGGCGGAGCGCATGCGCTTACATACGCATGGTTAGCCATGATTCGCTGGCTGCGGCTGGCGATCGGTCCTATGGCGGAAGAGTTCCACGCATGGATGCCTGGTAGTCCTGCAGTGCCCGGACGTCCAACTCGCGATCTTTCATGATCTCGATCCCCTCAGCGGCCGCCTCGGCGCCGGCGATCGTGGTAAAGTAGGGAACCTGATAGTCCAGCGCGTTGCGCCGTAGATAATAAGAGTCGGCTTGCGAATGGGCGTCCCCCGGCGTGTTAATGACCATGGCAATGTCGCCGTTTTTGATCGCCTCCGCGATGTTCGGCCTTCCCTCCTGGACCTTCTTAACCGGTTGGACGGGAATGCCCCGGTTCACGAAGTGCGCGGCCGTCCCTCGGGTGGCGACGATCTGGAAACCGATCCGATGAAGCCTTTGCGCGACCGGAGCCACTCGTTCCTTGTCTTCGTCGCGGACGCTGATAAAGACTTTGCCCTCGCGCGGCAACCGCATGCCTCCTCCAAGCTGAGCCTTGGCGAAAGCAAGACCGAAAGAGGTGTCGATGCCCATGACCTCGCCGGTGGACTTCATCTCCGGACCCAGGAGCGTGTCGACGCCGGGAAATTTGTTGAACGGGAATACCGACTCCTTGACCGAAATGTATGCGGGCACAATCTCCGCGTTGAGCCCGAGGTCGGCGAGCTTTTTCCCCGCCATGATGCGCGCCGCCAGCTTGGCCAGCGGGATGCCGATCGCCTTGCTCACAAAAGGCACAGTTCGCGACGCGCGCGGGTTGACCTCAAGAACGTATACATCGCCCCCTTTGACGGCATACTGGATATTCATGAGCCCACGGACTTTGAGCGCTCGGGCGAGCGCGACCGTGTGGCGCCGGATCTCATCTTGAATCTGGGGCGGGACGCTTTTCGGCGGCAGCGTGCACGCGCTATCGCCGGAGTGAACCCCTGCCCTTTCGATGTGCTCCATGATGCCGCCGATCACCACCTGCTCCCCATCCGCCAAGGCGTCGACGTCGATCTCGATCGCGTCATCGAGAAACTTATCGATCAAAACGGGATGCTCGGGTGAAGCCTCCACCGCGTAGATGATATAGCGGCGCAGCGCTTCGCGATCGTAAACCATCTCCATCGCCCGACCGCCGAGAACATAGGAAGGCCGGACCAGGACCGGGTAGCCTAGCTGGTCGGCGATCTCGATCGCCTCGTCGTACGATCGGGCAGTGCCGCTGTCGGGTTGCTTGATCTTGAGCTCGTCGAGAAGCCGTTTGAAGCGCTCGCGGTCCTCGGCCAAGTCGATGCTGTCGGGGGAGGTCCCGATGATCTTTACTCCGGCCCGTTCGAGTGCGAGGGCGAGCTTCAGCGGCGTTTGACCGCCGAACTGCACGATGACCCCGGTGGGGTTTTCGACCGCGGCGATGTTGAGCACGTCCTCCAGCGTCAGGGGTTCAAAATAAAGCTTGTCCGAGGTGTCGTAGTCGGTGCTCACCGTCTCCGGATTGCAGTTCACCATGATGGTTTCGAAGCCGTCTTCCCTGAGCGCAAAGGCGGCGTGCACGCAGCAATAGTCGAACTCGATCCCCTGCCCGATCCGGTTCGGGCCGCCGCCGAGGATCACGATCTTCTCGCGTTGGCTTGGATCGGATTCGTCTTCCCCTTCGTAGGTCGAATAGAGATAAGGGGTATACGCGGCGAATTCGGCGCCGCACGTATCGACCGTGCGGAACACCGCTCGCACCCCGGCGCCGAGCCGAAGCGACCGAATCTCTTCTTCCGTGCGACCGAGCAGCACCGCCAGCCGGCGGTCGGCAAAACCCATCTGCTTGACCTCACGGAAAAACTCCTCCGTGAGCCCGTCCTTAGCTCCCCTGAGCTCCTTGATGCTCGCCTCGGCGCTAATGAGCTGTCGGATGTGCTCTAAAAACCACGGGTCGATGCGGGTGAGCTCATGGACCTCTTCGACGGTCATGTTCATCCTGAACGCGTCGCCGAGATACCATAGCCGCTGGGCATTGGGGACCTTGAGCTTCTCCCGAATGAATTCGAGCTTCTCGCCGCCGCTGCTTTCGCCCCGGGTCACCTTTTCCTCGAAGCCGTAGGAGTTGATCTCCAGGGAGCGCATCGCCTTGTGCAGGGCCTCCTTGAACGTGCGCCCGATGGCCATAACCTCGCCGACGGATTTCATCTGCGGGGTAAGGATGTCCTTGGCTTTGGGGAATTTCTCGAAGGTGAAGCGGGGCACCTTGACCACGACGTAATCGATCGTCGGTTCAAAGCACGCCGGTGTCTCCCGGGTGATATCGTTGGGGATCTCGTCCAGGGTGTAGCCGACCGCGAGCTTGGCCGCGATCTTGGCGATTGGAAAGCCCGTAGCTTTGCTCGCCAGCGCCGAACTGCGCGAGACCCTCGGGTTCATTTCGATGACCACCAGCCTCCCGTCCTGGGGATTGACGGCAAACTGGATGTTGGACCCGCCCGTGTCCACGCCGATTTCCCGGATCACCTTCAGCGCGGCATCGCGCATGATCTGGTATTCTTTGTCCGTGAGCGTCTGCGCCGGCGCGACGGTAATGGAGTCCCCTGTGTGAATCCCCATGGGATCGAAGTTTTCGATCGGGCAGACGATGACCACATTGTCCTTGTGGTCGCGCATGACCTCGAGTTCGAACTCCTTCCACCCCAGCACGGACTCTTCGATCAGCACCTCGTGGACAGGGGAGATGTTCAACCCCCACTGGACCACTTCTTTCAAATCCTCGGGGCCGTAGGCGATGTTGCCGCCGCTCCCCCCGAGGGTGCGCGACGGCCGGATGATGACCGGGAAGCTCAGCCGGCGCTGGATCCGCGTCGCCTCGCGCAGGTTCCGCGCGTAGCCGCTTCGGGGCAGATCCAGACCCGCCCTGCGCATCGCTTCCTTGAAAAGATCGCGGTCTTCGGCCTTTTTGATCGCCTCCAGTTTGGCGCCGATCATCTCCACGCCATAGCGTTCGAGGATTCCCTGATCGGCTAAATCGATCGAGATGTTGAGCGCGGTTTGACCTCCGAGAGTGGGAAGGAGGGCGTCCGGCCGCTCCTTGTGGATGATCTTTTCCACGATGTCCACGGTGATGGGCTCGATATAGGTCCGGTCGGCAAAGTTCGGATCGGTCATGATTGTCGCCGGGTTGGAGTTCACCAGGATCACCCGATACCCTTCTTCTTTGAGCGCTTTTAGAGCTTGGGTTCCCGAGTAGTCGAACTCGCACGCCTGCCCGATCACGATGGGTCCCGAGCCGATGAGCAGGATCGATTTGATGTCTGTCCGCTTGGGCATGGAAAGGCCTAACTCGGTGATCTCCACTTTGCGGGTGGTCAGATCCATCACCGGCTGGTTGCCGCCGTGGTGGCCGAACTTGAGCTTGTAGGTCTTTCCGCCCAGGGCTAGCCCGAGGATCTGATGCCCGAGGCAGATGCCGAAGATCGGTTTCTTGCCGATCAGATTTTGCACGATCTCTTTGGCGTAAGGAACGGCATCGGGGTCGCCCGGTCCATTGGAGAGAAAGATGCCGTCCGGGTTCCAGGCGAGGATCTCTTCTGCCGGAGTCCGGGCCGGAACCACTCTGACCCGGCAACCCGACTCCGCGAGGTTTCTCAGGATATTGAGCTTGATGCCGTAATCGTAGGCGACGACGAAAAAGCGCGGAGAGTCGAAGCTAGGCACCCTAGACCTTCGTTTTCTCACTTGCTCCTCCGCCCCCTCTCTCCTCCGGTAGCCCCTTCCCAGCTCCCAGCCCCCTTCGTCCCAGTCGTACGGCTCCTGGCAAGTAACCTCCTTGACCAGGTCTCTCCCAATCAGCCCGGGTGAGGCTTTGGCCCTGGCCACGAGTTCGATAGAGTTGTCCGTGAGCGTCGAGATGATCCCCTCCTGGGACCCGTCGTCGCGCAGATGGCGCACCAGCGACCGCGTATCGATGCCCTCGATCCCGACGATACCGTGCTCCTTCATGTATTCGTGCAGGGGACGAGTCGCCCGCCAATTGCTCGGTAGCGGGCAATATTCCTTGACGATAAAGCCCCTAACGTAGGGCTTTCCCGACTCCACGTCTTCCGGGTTTACCCCAACATTGCCGATTTCGGGGTAGGTCATCGCCACCATCTGGCCCTCATAGGACGGGTCGGTCAGGATTTCCTGATAACCGGTCATGCTGGTATTGAAGACGACCTCGCCGATGGCCTCTCCCTCAGCCCCAAAGGAGCTGCCCCGATAGCACTGTCCATCGGCCAATGCCAAAACGGCCTTCATAAACTCAGCCATTAGCTCTCAGCTATCAGCCTCCGAATTGGAGCTGAGGGCTGAGCGCTGATTGCTATCATCAGCGTTTATGATCGAGTAAACCACGACTTTGTCGCGCTCATTTTGTTCCACCTCGCGGAGCTTTACCCGCACCCGCTCTCGGTCTGCGCTGGGGATGTGCTTGCCCACATAATCCGGTTTGACCGGCAGCTCCCGGAGCCCGCGATCGATGAGAACGGCCAAACGCACCGAACGGGGCCTGGCGGACTGAAAAATAAGACTGAGCGCGGCGCGCACGGTCCTGCCGGTATGGATTACGTCGTCCACCAAAATGACCTCCCGATCGTGCAAATCAGGGGCGGGGAGTTTCGGGTCTTCGGGTAAGACCATTTCCGGCTGGCCGCCGGATCCATACATCTCGATCTCCCTCGTCTCGAACCTTCTCTGCCATTGTTTTTCTAACTCACGGGCAATTCGGCGCGCCAAAAAAGCACCCTTGGTTCGAATCCCCACGATGACCAAGCTGTCACGGTCCTCGGTCTCGCGCCCGATCGATTCGCTTATCCGCTTCACCGCCGCCCGGAGCTCGGCTTCATCCATGAGATTTCGTTGCGGGCCGGTCCGGTAGGGTTCGTAACCGAGTTCCTCGGCCTGCTTGATGGTGTCGAAAACGATCAGATCGCCCTCCCGAAGCCACCCGTCCACAATCTCCTTCAGACCCCTATCGTACGGGCAATATCGTTTCGATCGAACGTGTCCGACCAGTTGGACCTTGAAGCGATGGTCGCAGTAAAAGCATCTGAGGTTAAGCGTCTCACTGGAGCCGGGAGGAAGCACCTCAAACCGCAGGTCGGTCGATGTAGGTTCGGTTCGCGTTACGCAGTTGGCGTTGGCGCACGCCGAGATTGCGCCCTCCGGTCCCCGGTAGACTGTCAGATACTTTTTGGCGGGGTGCGAGGAAGCAGAGTCATTCATGAGAAAGCTTAGCAATGCCATCCGGACGGGGACACCGTAAGCCGCCTGTTTGAAGTAAATACCCCGGCGGTCCTTGTCGACGGCCGGCGATAACTCGTCCACCCGCGGCAAAGGATGCATGACGACCGCGTCTTTGAACCGTTTTTCCTTCAAAAACCGGTCCCCGATGCGCGGGTAGCTCGCCTCTCCTTCCGCTACGGGCTCGCGCAGCCGCTCCTTCTGCTTGCGCGTCACATAAAAGGCATCGAACTTGAGCCCGGGCGCCATTTTGCTGAGATCGTCTTGCAACTCTTCGTCGACCCTGGTGAAAAGGGCTAGTTGGTGGGGCCGGTTCGGCGTGAGATAGATGGCGTCGGGTTGCTCGACCACCGCCTGGAGGTCCCGCGAGACGAGGGGCAATGGGCTGTAATGGTGCTCGTTTTGCAGCTTCTCGATCACATACTCGGGAAGCTCCATGCCGTTAGCAGCCAAAGTCACGACGTGGACGCCAAAACGGGCCAAGGCGTAAACGAGCGAATGAACGGTCCGACCATGCTTGAGGTCGCCGCAAATGACCACGGTGAGTCCCTTGAGGTTGCCCTTTTCCTTTTTGAGGGTGTACAGGTCGCAAAGAGTCTGGGTGGGGTGCTCATGACTCCCATCTCCGGCATTGACCACTGGCACATCGGCAAATTCCGCCATCGCCTGCACCGCCCCATCCCAGTAATGGCGGATCACGAGCACGTCCGCATAGCTGGAGACCACTCTGGCGGTGTCCGCGATGCTTTCCCCCTTCGCCGCCGAAGACGACCGCATATCCGGGCAGCTGATGGCGGAGCCTCCGAGTCGCTGCATGGCAGATTCGAAGGAGAGCCGGGTGCGCGTGCTTGGCTCGTAGAAGAGCGTGGCCATGATCTTGCCCGCGCAGCTCTTGGCATGGGAAGCGATAGGGTTCAGATCGACCATGGCATCGGCCAACTGGAAGATCTCTTCGATCTCGCGATCGGTCAGATCCGCAATCGAGACCAGATCCCTTTTTCTCATCGCCAGCTCTTTACCGTGATCTGATCGATTCCGTCCGATTCTCGGAGCCGGACATTGACCCTTTCGGAATTGGCTACCTGGACGTTCTTTCCCACGATATCCGCTCGGATAGGCAATTCGCGCTCGCCGCGGTCAACCAAAATGGCGACGAGGATCCGTTTCGGGTTTCCCAAGTGGCTGATCAAGTCCAGGGCTGCCCTGATGGTGCGACCGGTGTAAATCACGTCATCGACGACGACGACCGTTTTGTCATCCACGGAAACCGGGACTTCCGTGGCGGCCTTTTTCGAAAGCTCAGCGCTTCGGCTCCGGTCATCCCGATAAGCGGAAACATCGATGTCGCCGACAGGTGGAGCCGCGCCGGTAATGCCTTCAATCTTAGCTGCGATTCGCCGGACGAGATGCGCGCCGCGAGTGCGGATTCCCAAAAGGGTCAGGTCTTTTGTCCCACCGTTTTTCTCGACGATCTCGTGGGCTAACCGGCTGATGGTCCGGCTGACTTCGTCAGCCTCGAATAAAACCCGTCTCGTCATCGCCAAAAAAAAGACCCCTACGGCGTTACCGCAGGGGTCTTTGCCATGAGATTGCTCGTTTTTCTTTGTTCACAGCATCCTTCCCAATCTCACCGGATTGGATTAAAGGCTACTAGTTTTTTATATGGTTGAAACGGGCGGAAGTCAAGCGCTGCTTGGCTCTCCGACCCAATCACTCGGCCGCGGTCGACACGGTAACGTATTTCTCGGCCTCGCTGCGCCACCATTCGCGCAGGAGCAGAGGTGTTGCGACGCTCGCGCCCACTATATTGACGACCCATCCCACCAGCGCATCGCCTTGGAGCGGGATGAGAAGCCCGAGCGCCGAGAGGCCGAGAGCAAGCCGTATGGACAACCCGAGGGGCCGCACCCAGTAACCAACCAGGGCCATGCCGAGGATCCAGGTGCCTGCGATCGCTGTGGTCAGAGACAAGGCGATCTCCCAAAGTTGCCCCTTCATCAAGAGCGCAGGAGAATACACAAAGAGGAAAGGCACCACATACGCGAGGGCGGCTAAGCGGGTCCCCGCCCATCCCGTTCGCATGGGTGAGGCCCCGATAATGGAGGCCGCCGTGAAACTCGCAAAAGCGATCGGAGGCGTGATCACCGCAATCACGCCGAAGTAAAAGATAAAAAAATGAGCTGCCATCGGCAGAATACCGAACTGGACAAGCGCAGGGGCGACCAAAATCGCTAACAGCACGTAGACTGCCGAAGTCGGCAGGCCCATGCCAAGGATCATGCTGACGACCGCAGTGGACAGAAGCAGAACAAAGGCATTACCTTTCCCAACCTCTAACAGAGCCGCGGAGAGCTTGAATCCAAGGCCAGTTACAGCCGCGACGCCGATGATGATCCCAGCGGCCGCGAGCAGAACGCCGAGATCGAGCATGGCACGCCCGGTAGCGGGCAGCGCTCGTAACAGACGAAGCGGCGCCGCGCGATTTTCTTTTCTGACAAAGCCAGCCGCTACCGCAGTAAAGGCGGCGACAGCCCCCGACTTACCCGCAGACAGTGGAATCAGAAACATAGCATAGACGAGGACAGCCAAAGGCAGGATAAAGGATAAGGTCTCTTTGAGTACAGGAGCAACCGGGGGGAGCTGATCCCGGGTGAGCCCGCGCAGGCCTATTTTGGCGGCTTCAAGATCGACCTGGACGAACAGCGCAATATAGTAAAGCAGCGCCGGGATTATCGCCGCGATGACCACTTCCCGATATGGCACGGCCAAGAACTCGGCCATAATGAAGGATGCGACCCCCATAACCGGAGGCATGATTTGCCCTCCTGTGGAGGCTACCGCTTCGATCGCGGCTGCTACGTGCGGCTTGTAGCCGATGGATTTCATCATGGGTATGGTAATCGCCCCGTCTACGGCGACGTTGGCGACTGGGCTTCCGGAAATGGTCCCAAAAAGGCTTGAGGCAAGGATGGCAACTTTCGCCGGGCCGCCGCGGAAGCGCCCCAATGCGGCGGTTGCGAACGAGGTCAAGAGTAGACCCCCTCCGGTCCCCATGAGAATAGTGCCGAAAAGGATGAAGGGTAAAACGATGGAGGCGCCGGCGCTGAGTGGAATCCCGAGCAAGAAGTCAGAGCTCAGGTACAGGCTGTTGAGCAAGCTTTCCCATGAAGTACCCCGCCCGCCCAGCAGTCCGGGGATCAAATCCGTGAACCGGGCGTACAACAGAAAAAGCAACAAGAGCCCGACGAGGAACCAACCTGCCACGCGCCTTAGAGCCTCCAGAATCAGGAAAACCGTGAGGAGGGCAAGCGGCATGCGCTCCCATGTGATGTAGCCTAGCTTCACCAGGGGCGCGGGATCGGAATAGAAGATCATCAGGTAAATGCCCGAGACGAGACCGGCCCCAGCCAAGCAGAGGTCATACCATGGTATCCTATCCCTTGCAGCGTTATCGCTAGCCGGCACAGCTAGAAACGTCCCGGAAAGGATAAGAGCTAGGAAGAGTCCTAGATACTGCTCGGTCAGAATCGCTTTGTGGACATAAGCGGGTACGTCCAGGACATACAAAAGCCCGCTTATTGGGATAGCGCTCAGGACCGTCGCTTCCAGCAGAGCTAAAGGCCCCTTTAAAGTTCGGAAGCGAGTCGTTTCAATTTCCAAAGGCAGATCCTTATTTTCCGCTTTCGCGGAGCAGTCGCTCCTGCTTCTGATCCAAATCACGCGGCCACACACCGGCCTCTTTGTAAAACCGCACTGCCCCGGGGTGGTAGGGAATGCCGGGATCAGGGTCGACCATCGTTTCGGACTGCCATTCTTTCAGCGTAACGTGGATGGGCCACAGCTCCTTGTAACGCTCCCACAGAGTCCGTGCGATTTGGTAAGCGGCGGCCTCACTCAAAGCCTCCGCATGGCCAACCAGATAGTTGTAGTAACCCATGAACACGGTATCCTCTTTAAGAATACCGTAGCCGCCTTTCACGACGGTAAACTCACACGCTGGGATAACTCGTCGACACCTCTCCACGGCCTCTTTGCCCTTTGGTAGCGGCAGGTATCTCGCCCCCACAGCGGCCGCTGTTTCAACCGTGGCAGCGGTGGCCGGGGTTCCGGCAAAGATAGAGTCAACCCGTCCTTCCCTAAATGCCTCCTGTCCGCCCACGAAGCTCGCAACTGGAACCGGTGTCGTATCAGATGGAGTGAGACCAACTGTAGCCAACGTCGCTTCGATGTTCTTGTTGATGATGAAGTTGCCGCCGTGACCGCTGGCTACTCGCTTCCCTTTTAGGTCGGAAATGCTTTTGATTGGCGAGTCTTGCCGAACGATCAGCCCAATCCAGAGAGGAACCCCGCGTTGCACGAGTCGGATTTTTTGCGCCCGCTGCGGGTAACCGGCCTCCTTCACGCCGTGGAAAGCCCAATTGGCGTCAGGAGCCGATACTAGACCCATCTCGATTTCGCCGCGGCTGAAGGTGGGCATCCACGCGTTGGGTCCGACCATGGGTTTGGCCAAAACCTTCATCTGGCTGGAATCCGTCAGCACTTTTGCCACCGCCGTGCCTTGCGTGTAATAAACCGTGCCCACCGAATGCGTGGCGATGGCTAATTCCCGTGGCAAGGCCGGGGATTTTGCCGCCGCAGCTAGCCTTTGAGGTGAGCGCTCCGGCGATGAAGCGGGACCGCCAACGGCTGCTTGCACGAAGACAAGGCTGGTAAGCCATAATGCTAAAGCAATCAACTCTTGGAATGTGCGAAGCTTGGGCATGTTCGGCCCCCTTTCGGAATGGTTGACCTATCCTTATTTTCCGCTTTCACGGAGCAGTCGCTCCTGCTTCTGATCCAAATCACGCGGCCACACGCCCGCCTCCTTGTAAAACCTCATCGCTCCGGGGTGGTAGGGAACCCCAGGGTTGGAGTCAATCATTGTTTCGGGCTGCCATTCCTTCAATGTGACATGGATGGGCCACAACTCTTTGTAACGCTCCCACAGAGTCCGAGCGATCTGATATGCGGCGGCCTCGCTCAAAGCTTCCGCATGGCCCACGACGTAGGTGTAATAGCCCATGAGCAAAGTGTCCTCTTTAAGAATTCCGTAGCCGGCTTTCATCACCGTGAACTCACAGCCCGGGACTACTCGTCGACACCTTTCTACCGCCTCTTGGGTTTTTGGCAAGGGAAGGTATCGCGCCCCCACAGCGGCCGCTGTTTCGATCGTGGCAGCGGTGGCCGGGGTTCCGGCAAAGATAGAGTCAACCCTTCCTTCCCTAAATGCTTCCTGTCCTCCCACAAAGCTCGCCACAGGAACCGGGATCGTATCAGCGGGAGTGAGACCTGCGGTGGCCAGAATGCCCTCGGTAATCTTGGTGATGATAAAGTTTCCGCCGTAACCGGAGGACACCCGTTTCCCCTTCAAGTCAGCGATACTTTTGATCGGCGAATCCTGCCGAACGATCATCCCATTCCATATAGGCACGCCGCGCTGGATGAGCCGTATCTTAGTGGAGCGCTGCGGGTAACCCGCCTCCTTCACCCCGTGAAAAGCCCAACTGCCGTCCGGTGCCGAGAGAACACCCAGCTCGATTTCACCGCGGCTAAAGGTCGGCATCCACGCGTTGGGTCCGACCATGGGTTTGGCCAGGACCTTCACTTGGCCGAAATCCGTGAGTACTTTTGCGACTGCAGTGGCGTGAGTGTAGTAGATCGTGCCCACCGAATGCGTGGCGATGCCTAATTCTCGTGGCAAGGCCGGCGATTTTGCCGCCGCAGCTAGCCGTTGAGGCGAGCGCTCCGGCGATGAAGCGGGACCGCCAACAGCTGCCTGCACGAAGACAAGGCTGATAAGCCACACTGCTACAACAACCGACTTCTGGAATACAGGAAACTTACGCATGTCGGGCCCCCTTTCGGAAGTGGTTGACCTATGCTGGACGGCGCCAATTCTAGTGGCAAGACGGTCACGCTGTCAATCAACGGTTGAGTGGCGTGGTTTTCGCTGCCGCTCCAAGCGCCTCATAGGTGTTAGGCAGGTGTGCAATGTCCGATCACGTGCGGATGGCGAGCACGTCCAGATACTCCGACTCGACCCTGGTGGTGCCATCGGTCGCTCGATTGTGGTCCGACCAGAGGCGTTCCAAGTCCCGCCGGTACGCCCCCTGCTTGTCAGCGTCGAGTGCGTCGAACGCCCGCTGCGTCGGCCCGTAATACTGGCGCCAGAATTCGACGACTTCGGGCGCGGCGAAAGGAAAGTTGAACGTCATGAACCGCCGCTGAAATCGAAGCTCCGCAAGCTTTTTGCCGAAGCGCTGCTCGACGGTCGCCTCGTCGCCCCAAAGCACCGGCGGTGCCATTCCAGCGGGTGGCGGCACATAGGCAGACGTGGTCTTGAATATCTGTCCGATGAATCCTCCCGGGACCCAGTTTGCCATTGCGATGAGTCCGCCCGGCCTGCAGACGCGGGTCAACTCTTCCGCTGCCTTCCAAGGCCGCGGCGCAAACATGGCGCCGAACATCGTAACGACGACGTCGAATGCGTCATCGGGATAGGACATCTCCTCGGCGTCACCCTCGTCGAACTGGATGGTCAGCCCTTCTGCCCTGGCGTGCGCACGCCCGGCATCGAGCAGATTCGGGGCAATGTCGACGCCGGTGACCGTGGCGCCCGCTCGCGCCGCCGGCAGTGCCAGGTTTCCAGTGCCGCACGCTACATCGAGCACGCGCATGCCTGGCCGTAGATCGAGACGCGCGATAAACTCTGCGGCGCCGCGCTCATAGGACTTGGCGATCTGGTCAAAGTCACCCGCCATCCATGTCGCTCGCAGCTTCGATTTCAACAGCGCCAGATCTGGTTTTGGTTGCTCCATAGGTTACCTCCTTGGTTGTCGTACGGAATGAACTGCCTATCTATTAAGGGAGCCGCCGGGGGCGTGCGGCTTCCGGCGGCCTAGCCCGGACGGCTCTTCACCCTCTCTTAAAGCACATTCATGGCTAATATCCCTCATTTACGAAAAATTTGCCAAACATTTTCTCACCCAAAAATATTCCGATTCTGGCACTCATTCCCCTATTGGCCCGCAGCCTATTTCCGCGTGAGCAGTTCTACCCGCTATAGAAGGGCGGCTGCGTCGATAAGAAACTCACGGCATCACCATTCCGCCGTTGACGTGCAGGGTTTGCCCGGTCATATATCCGCTGTCGTCGCCGGCCAGAAATGCCACGCCTTCGGCGATCTCGGCAGGCTCGGCCGCTCTCCCCATCGGGATCTCCCGTCCCTTCGCTGCCCACGTTTCCGCATCATACTGCCCCATGACCCGCTGGGTGGCCGTTCGGCCCGGCGCAATGACGTTGGCGCGCACTCCGTAGGGAGCCAGCTCGGCGGCGATGGACTTCGTAAAGGCGATGATTCCGGCCTTTGCGGCCGAATAGGCCGTGCGTGTCGCGCTTCCCGTGACACCATAATTTGACGCCGTGTTGATGATGGAGCCCGACCTCTGCGTTTTCATGATGGGGAAGACGGCTTGGCAGCAGAGAAACGTGCTTTTGAGGTTGGCATCGATCACTTCCCGCCATTCCTTTAAGGGAAAATCCTGAATGAGTTTTGCATGGAGCGTGCCACCGGCAAGGTTAACGAGGACGTCGATGCGGCGAAACTCGGCCCTGACGCGTTCGAAGGCGCCGTGGACTTGAGGCTTTTTGGTCACATCGACCAAAAGAAAGGCGCCTTGGCCTTCCTGGAGACCGAGCCTTGCCAGGACCTCGCGACCCAGGCTTTCGTCCCTGTCCAGGATGACCGGAACGAAGCCGCCCTGAGCGAGCCGCGATACTACGGCGGCCCCGATCCCTCCGGCGCCTCCCGAGACGACGGCGATTTTTTTCTCCGATGTTTCCATATTTCCCCTCACCACATGATGGCGCCGCCGTTGACGATGACCATCTGACCCGTGACAAACCTGGCCGCGTCGCTGGCGAGAAAGATAGCCGGTCCCACGAGGTCCTCCGTTTGTCCGATGCGACCGAGAGGGATCTTCGCCGCCATCGCATAGAGTTCTTCTTCCGTTCGATGTCCGCGGGGCTGAGCCGTGTCCGTCACTCCCGGGCAGATCGCATTGACCGTGACGCCATACGGCGCGACCTCCAGGGCCAGCGCCTTGGTAAAGCCGATGATTCCCGCTTTGGACGCCGCATAATGAGCCCCCTCGACCGCCCCTTGCAGTGCTCGCCCCGAAGCGATGTTGATGATCCTTCCGGCGCGTTGTTTCAGGAAGGCCGGCACCACCGCTTTCGAGCACAGAAAAGTGCCGGTCAGGTTTGTTCCGATAACGCGATCCCAGAGCTCTTCCGCCATCTCCTCGATCGGAGAGACCGGGTAAATGCCCGCGTTATTAACCAGAATGTCGACCCGCCCGAACTCTTTTATGCTTTGTTCGACCATGGCGTTGACGGAGTCTTCCCGTGAGACATCGGTGGGAATCGCGGATGCTTTTCCTCCCAGCCCTTCGACGTCGCTTTTTACCTGTAACCCGTTGGCTTCGCCTATTTCGGCGATCACTACGGCCGCTCCCTCCCGGGCCATTCCCAAGGCGATCGCCTTTCCTATCCCTTGTCCCGAACCCGTGATGATGGCTACGCGCCCTTCAAGCCGCTTCATCGATCCTCCCTGCGCGTCATGCCGCTTGCGCCAACAGATTTTAGCGCCTCAAGCACCTTTTCTGCCGTCACCGGCAGGGACTTGATCCGCACTCCGACGGCGTCGTGGACGGCGTTCGCGATGGCTGCCGCGGTCGGCATGATCGCGGTCTCCCCTATGCTCCTGGCGGACTTTCACCTCTCCGGTCTCGGGGTCCACTTCCACTTCGGCGACTTGCGTGACCGTGGACGATTCAGGGCCATCGGCCATGTTGCTGTAGTGTCCCTCAGCGACAATGGGCGCTCCCTTGGCCCGAACGATCTCACCAAAGGAAAGTTTCTTTTCTGCCCTGCCGTGGGTCACCCCGCCCTCACGGAGGATAAGCTGATCGGGCGGAGCCTCCATGAGCACGCTTGCGACCTTAAGAATCTCTTCCTTCGCTTTCTTCGCGGCTTCGTAAGCCGCACTTCCGTGCACCCGCGTACTGCTACTGCCTCGCACGCCTGTATCCATCACTACCTTAGAAGTATCGAGCGCCTGCACTCGAACCGAATCGAGGGGAATTTTTAGCTCCTCGGCCACGATCTGCTGCATGATCGTATACGCCCCCGGCCCGACATCCATGACGGCAGCCGAAAGCGTGACGCTTCCGTCTTTATCGATCCCTACGTAAGCGTAGGATTCACCGCCCTTGGAGACCCACTGGGCGACGGCTACACCGCGGCCCACGTTCTTGGGCTTGGGACGCTTATACCCGGAGACTTCCAGTGCTTTATCCAGGGTCTCTTCGATCTTCACGTGGGAAATTATATGCCCCAAAGGAGAATCGTCACCGTCATGCATGAAGTTGAGCCTACGGAATTCGGTCGGATCCATCCCGAGCTCCTTGGCGACGAGATCCATCTGGCCTTCGTTGGCGAAAACGCCCTGGGTGAAGCCAGGCGACCGCATGTAACCGCAGGGCGTCTTGTTCGTATAGACATAATCCTCTTGGACAAGCACGTGGGGAATTCTATAAGGGCCCACGGACTCGTGCGCGCCCACGAGAAACCCTTGTGGCCGATAAGATCCGTAGGCGCCGCTGTCGAAGGCGAACCGGATGTGCTGGGCTACCATCTTGCCGTTCTTGTTTACCCCGCTCCGGATCGTGATCACTGCGGCATGGCGCGGATTGCCAGCGATGAATTCCTCGCTGTAGTCCACTACCATCTTTACCGGGCAGCCGCTTTTTTTGGACAGGACGTAACATAAGGCGATATCGTTGCTGTCGCCCTTGCCGCCAAAATCACCGCCAACGTAACAGGGATGGACAACGAGTTTAGCAGGAGGCACCTTGAGCGCGGCGCCGATCTGCGCGCGCAGGGCGAAGGGACTCTTGGTTGAAGCCCAGATTTGTGCGCCTCCCCCTTCGTTGACCTTCACGAGAAAAGCGTGCGGCTCGATATAACCCTGGTGGGCCATGGAGGTGCGGAAGGTGTTCTCAATGATCCGATCCGATTGCCTGAAGCCTTCTTCCACGTTGCCTTTCTTCCATTCAAGATGCACAAAGACATTGCTCGGTTCTCTAATCTCGTGCAGCAGGCCGGTGTAACTGGCTAGCTCCGGGTGTAGAATCGGCGCCGATGGCTTCAGCGCTTCCAGGAGATCCGCGACAGGCTCCAATTCTTCGTATTCAACCTCGATCAATTCAAGCGCCTGCTCCGCAATCTCTTCACTCTCCGCGGCCACCGCCGCCACCTTTTCGCCGATGAAGCGCACAACATCGTCGGCCACAATCGGCATGTCGATGATTTTTTTCCCGATCCTGGAGCCTCTCACGTCCTGGCCGGTAATCACCGCCTTGACCCCAGAGAGCTCCTCGGCTTTGCGGGTATCGATTCGCTTAATGCGACCGTGGGGAATAGGGCTCCGCAAAGCTTTCACCCAGAGCAGTCCGGGGAGTAGCTTATCCGCGGCGTAAGCTGCCCGCCCGGAGACCTTTTCCTCTCCTTCAACCCTCGGAGCGGGCATTCCCAACACGTGGCTTTCCTTCATCGCTTCACCTCTAAAAGTGAGTGTTTGTTGTGAAAAGTCGAAGGCAACATCTAAACAAAAGGCAAGCGGCTGTCAAGTATCGGTAGGCTCTGCAGGGTCTCCTCGGCGGGAAGGTTCGTTCAGGGACCTGCCTCTCGCGCCGAAAGCAATAGGCCAGTGGTTTCTTTCCGCCGTTCAGTCTCGGTGCTTTCGGCTTGTTCGGCAGGCCCCCTCACTCATAGGAGATCGGCTTCGCAGAGACTTCCAGCGCCTCCGAGCCCATCTTCGCTCCGGGACCGGGAGTCCCTTGCCGGAGCCGAGAGCGCACTTCCCGAGGGAGCTTAGTCCATGGTCCGCCGGTCGTTTAATCTTCGGCGACGATACGCGGCTGCTGCCTGCTTAAAACTTCCCCGAGCTGGCCGATATCCACCGGTACTCCGTCCTTGTAGGCGATCACCTGATTCGAATATGGTGAGAGGCGTGCTCCCGGCGTGAGGATGCCGACGAGATTTAACGGATCGGCCGCAGAGACGATCACTGGGGTTGAATCGGCGGCGGAGCGGCGGACCTGGCGAAGCTTATCCACCGCCTCCGCCAGCGCGTATTGCTCGCCGACGAACCCGCTGACGAAGCGCCCGCCGCGAATCTCGCCCCGGGCTTCGAGCCGCCGGTAAACCTCCATTAAGGCTCGCCACCGGGGAAGACGCGTTTCGCGCGCTAAAAGCTCGCGCATGACCACGCCGTAGCGCCTGAGAAGCTGGCGCGCTAAAAATTCCGTGGCGCTCCCTTGTTTCGCCGGTGCGTTGCAGAGCGTTTCTGGACGCCATAGCGACCAACGTCCAAGCGGCATCAGGCGCTCCGGCCCGCGCCCTCCGGAAATTAGCCGCAAACGTCTTCTTTTCCCTCGCCGTTTGATGTCCGGCGTGAGCAAGACGCGGAGCCCCGCGATTCCGTCGCCGGTAACCACCCCGCGGGCGACAAGCTCCCAGAGCGCCTCCTCCGCCTGGCTGTTCAACAATCCGGTGGCGCGCGCGATCTCGGTCAAAAACGACGCGCCGCGCTCTTCCAGGTAGCGCGCCACGTCCCGCGCGGCGGTTGAGAGATCGGGCAATTTTTCCCAGGTTAGCCTTTCCGACTCGGAAAAATAATCGAGATCTTCCCGCAGCACAAAGGCGATCGGTGCGACCCTGGTCGGAAGTCTCATCCGGTGAGCCTTTGGCTGCGATCCGCTCGCTGTCTCATCTGCGGCTTTCAGGGCGCTGTCCGAACGGAGCCTGCCCCAGGCAACGGCACCGCCGAGGCAGAGCTCCTCCAGGTGTGACGGATCATAGTCGGCGATCCGGGAGGGAAGAACATGTTCCTCCCAGGCGGTTGCGGGAAGCTCCAACCCTTGGAGCTGGCCGATCACTGCCAGAATCCCCTCCCGTCCCCGCAGCCGCGCTGAGGGTGGGACATGCTGCCAGGCGAGGAGAAACCGGATAAAGTCAGCCGGGGTTACCGGCTGGATTTCCCGCCTAAGCTGCCCCAGGGTCAAGCGATGGATCCGGGCAAGAAGCACCCGCTCGCACCACTCGACTCCCCCTTCGCGGGTTTGTCCGGGCGTGAACTGGCCGCGTAGCACGACTCCGGAGGCTTCGAGGGAGAAGAGCGCCCGCTCGACCTGTCCTTCAGAGAGCCCGAGACTATGCGCAAGATGAGATGCGGTAGCAGGCCCCGTAACTTCCAGCCACCCTTGGATCACCCGGCGTGTGGCCTCTTCTTCGGTTATGGCGCCGCCATCTTTTTCAAGCACAAAGGTGATCCGGGGCTCAAAAACCGCCTCCGGGAAGATTGCCCGCGCCCAATGAAGCCTTTCAGCGGCAACGTAAGCGCGTCTCTCCTCTCCACCGGTAGGCGACCGCCATCGCATGACGGTCGCCCTCCCTGCCCCGATCAGCTCCCCAGCCATCGATGACCACTGTTCGTCCAGCGCCGGGAGAATACCCACGCTCAGCAGGAAGTCATGGAGCTCATCGGCGTCCCGGATGTCCGGCTTGGCCTGGCTTCGGACTTCATCGATCGCCTCCGGGCTCAAGGCCCCGACACCGAGCGCAAGCTCGGGATCGATGCGCCTGAGCGAGACGGCTCTTGCCCTCCTCTCTTCCAGCGGAGCGTCATCGAGGAAGGCGTAAGGGTTGGCATTTAAAATCTCGTGGGCCATGGGCGAGGGCGCAGGGGTGTCCACGGCGATCAGGCGGATATTTGCGCGCTCGATTTTTCGCAGGAGGGCTTTGAGGCCATCCAGGTCCATCGCTTCATGCAGGCAGTCCTTTATGGTTTCGTTGACGAGCGTGTGGTCTGGCAGCTCCACGGGACCTGAACGGTTGTCCTGGCACATGACCTGCTCGGGAAAAACCGCGGCGAGAAGCTCTTCCGCGCGGATCCGCTGAATGGCCATGGGCACCTTCTTTCCGCCGCTCTGGCGCACAAGCGCCAGTGCCCGAGTGGCGTTCCAGCGCCACCGGTTCGTGAACATCGGGGAGGCCAGCGCGGCCTGGATCAGATCCCTCTCCACGACGGAGGAGCCGACAAAGGAAAAAACATCTTCCAACGGGAAAGAATGCTGCTCGGCCAAGGAAATCACCACGCCATCATCCGTGGCGGCGGCCTGGAGTTCCCGGTCGAAGCTCACGCAGAAGCGTTTTCTCAGAGCCAATCCCCAGGCCCGGTTGATCCTGCCACCGGCTGGGGAGTGCAAAACCAGTTGCATCCCGCCGGCCTCATCGAAAAAGCGTTCGGCAACCAGTGTTTCCATCGTGGGAACGCAGCCTAAGACCGCTCGGGTATCCCGAATGTAGGCGACGACCTGTTCGGCTCCTTCTGGCGGGCAACCGGTCTCAGTCGCAAACCAGTGGATCGCGGCAGAAGATTCATCCAGGCGAGATTCGATCTCTTTTCGCAGCTCGGAGACCGCCGCCGAAAGCTCCCACGTCCGAGCGGGCGCCTCCCCCAACCAGAAAGGAATGTTCGGCGGGAGCCCCTGAGCGTCCTCCACCCAGACTCTGCCGGCCGAGACCCGCCGGATCCGCCAGGAGCGATTGCCTAAAAGAAATATGTCGCCGGCCAGGCTCTCGATCGCAAAATCTTCGTTGACCTTCCCGATAAAAGTCTCGGCGGGTAGTTCGATGACGTCGTAATCCGCCGTGTCCGGGATCGCCCCGCCGTTGGTAACGGCGATGAGCCTCGCTCCCCGCCGGGCCCTGATCCTTCGGTGGACCAGATCGCGCTGAAGGTAAGCGCCCCTTCGCCCGCGCCGCGCCGCGATGCCGTCCGAGAGCATCTCGAGGAGGGCCGCGTACTCTTCTACTAGGAGGTTCCGGTAAGGGTAGGCTTTGCGAATCAGGGAAAAGAGATCCTCCTCTCGGATTCCGGCGGCCCCTTCACCGAAAAGGGAGAGTTGCTTTTTCGATCGCGGCGTCAGGCTCGCCGCCGTTGCCACGATTTGCTGGGCGAGAACATCGAGCGGCTTCTCCGGAACGCTCACGGAGTCCAGCTCGCCCCCGCGCGCGGCTCGAATCGCAGCCATGCACTGGAGCAGGTCATCGCGGGTGAGCGGATAGAGGATGCCTTTGGGAATCGCGCCGAGACCATGGCCGGAGCGCCCGACGCGCTGGAGCAGGATCGCCAGGGTGCGGGGAGATCCGATATGGCAAACCAGATCCACATGTCCGATATCGATGCCGAGCTCGAGGGAGGCCGTTGCGACGACGACCGGAAGCGCTCCCGATTTGAGCTTCTCTTCGACATCCAAGCGGGTCGTCCGGGAGAGGCTCCCATGATGGGCGCCGACTTTCCCTTCGCCAACGCGAGAGCTCAGGTGGTGAGAGACCCGTTCCACGAGCCTTCGGGTATTCACGAAAACGAGCGTCGTGCGGTGCGCCTTGACGCGGGCGGCGATACGGTCATAAATCCCAGCCCAGATCTCATGCCTCGTGATTGGCCCCAGCTCCAGCTCCGGAAGCTCGATGGAAAGATCGAGGGAGCGACGATGACCGAAGTCCACGATGGCGCAATCGGGCTGTCCATCGGGCAGAAGACCACCTGTGCCGACCAAGAGACGGGCGATCTCTTGGATCGGTTTTTGCGTCGCGCTGAGGCCGATCCGTTGCAGCCGCCTTCCCGCCAGGGCTTCGAGTCTCTCCAGCGTAAGCGCCAAATGCGCGCCGCGCTTATTTCCTGCTACCGCATGAATTTCGTCGACAATGACGGTGTGGGCGCGCTTGAGAAAGTCGCGGCTTCGCTCCGCCGTGAGCAGGATATAGAGGGACTCGGGCGTGGTGATCAGTATATGAGGCGGCCTTCGCACCATGGAGGTGCGCTCTCGTGCGGGCGTATCCCCGGAGCGCACCGCCACTCGGATCGGCGGAAGGCTAAGCCGTTCGGCTTCAGCGAGCCTGCGAATCCCGGCGAGCGGCTCTTTCAGATTTTTCTCGATGTCGTTTCCGAGGGCTTTGAGCGGGGAGACATAAACGACCTGGGTTTCGTCGGGGAGCTTTGCTTCGAGTCCCTGCCGTACGAGGCGGTCGATGGACCACAGGAAAGCGGCGAGGGTCTTTCCGGAGCCCGTGGGAGCCGAGATCAATGTGGCTCTTCCCCGCGCGATCTCTTGCCATCCCATCTCCTGCGGCGGCGTCGGCGCAGAGAATCGCTCCGCAAACCAGCGCCAAACCAGAGGATGAAAGGGAATTTTCACTAGAAAGATCGTTTACCATAACCCCCTCCCCCTTTTAAATACCTCTTTTGCATTTTCACGGGTGATCGGGGTTGCCTTTTATTTTCTCGGGCCTTAATCTGTTGACCGGCGACGGCCTTGCTTCTTTCCGTCGTGCCTTGTAGACTTGGCTTACCTGTAATGAGATAGCCATGAAGAGAATCGTGATCACGTTGACCAATGCCGAAGTTTCAGGCGGGAGCAACGCTGAGATGGGGCTCAAGCTTGAGGATATCATCCGCCAGAGCTTTCAGTGGTGGCACTCCCAGTTTGGCGAAAAAGATCCTCTTAAGCTTGATCACTGGCAGGTGGAATCGATAGAGGTTCAAGATATCAAAGCCGCTTCCCGTTAGCTTCGATTCCCCACCTCTCCCCAACGCGCCTTGCCCCTTTTGCCTGGCTCTACAACGCCTGCGCCGCTGCCTGCTTTGTTATCTCCCCCCTGAGAAGCGCGTGGATAACCTTTGGTCATTACTTTGATCGTCCCGGTGTCATCTTCTATTTCGAAATACTTCACGACCAGAAGCGAGGCCCCGCCGGTAACGGTCCCGTAGATCGTGATTTCCTTGTTTTCGTAGTTCCGCGGGTGGTCGAGAATATCTTTGACCCTGGTGGCAGTAAGCTTCTTGACTCGCTCGCTAACTTGCTCGCAGCTTATAGAGAGAAACACGAGATAGATCAGGGGAAGGAAAAGGAGGGATCTTAGTCTCATGGCGGGCAGCCCGTTCAGGCAAAGAAGGACCGAGCCAGTACCTCAAATCCCACTAGGACACCGGAGCGAACCTTCTCGCGCATCCCAACGCGCTTTCCGGCACCATATTTCCCTCCCACAAGATGAAAGACCATCACCTCCCGCCGGTTCGGGTCCACTAGCCAGTACTCCTCTACTCCGTTAGCTTCGTAGATCCTCTTCTTCTCTATGCGATCTCGCCGGGCAGTAGCAGGAGAGAGGATTTCCACCACCAAGCTTGGCACGACCTTAAGGAATTGGCCCCGCCGCGCCTGGGGACCTCCGGCCCACCGCTCCTGAGAGATGAAAGAAGCGTCGGGCTCAAGGGTATCTCCGGATGGAAAATCATACCCCGCGCTGGACCCGAAAACCTTCCCTAGGTTATGCCCTGCCACGAACTCTCCCAAGATTCGGATTACCCTGGCCTCGACCTCAGCGTGCTCCCAGCCGGCTGGAGGGGTCATAATAATTCTCCCGCTAGTGAGCTCATACCTGTTGATGTCTGCCATCGGGCGGTTCTGCACCCACTGCTTGAACACCCTCTGGGTAAACGTCTCAGTAGAGATAAACGCGGTTTCAGCGATCTTGAATGCCCCCGATTTCATCGCCTTAGGCTCCAATCGCCTCGACTTTTAACCAGCGTCGAGGTTCGACCATCGTTTCTTTCATCTTTTAGCACCGGGCCGGTTCTTCCGCAAACCTCAAAACGGCGATATTCCCCCGGCTTCAAGATTGATTTTCTGCGCGACCCGGTAGGCGTCAACGATACCCCAGATCCATAAAATAGGCGTGGTGATAAACCCAATGACGATCCACATCATCACCCAGGAAATAAAGTAAGCCACCAGAAAAACCAGTCCCTTTAAGATCTGGCCATTATAAATCTGCCCCGATCCACAGAAAAAGAACGAAAGAACAGCCGCCAAACCGGGGCTTTTCATGCTAGCTGAATACTTCAGAAAAAAATCTTGCAATTGGGCTGTCTGGCTTGACCCAGCAAACCGAGAAGCCGGAGGAGATAGTGTCAAAGCCTTCCTAGCATTGCTTTCTCCGCTGCTTGCTGAGCCAGGAAACACTGATCCTCCCGAAAGGCGCCTTCGGCCTTGGCCTGCTTGGCAAGCGCAAGGTTCCCTTTGGCGCGGGTGAGCCAGTCTAGCGGACTTCCCGGAATGATTTTATCCGGAGGAATGATAAAGCTCCCTTCCTTCCTCTAGCGCGTTCTTTATAATCAAATAAGGATTGGATCCGTGCTCCCGGATATCGCTTTCCGTGACGACAACGATATCCTTGGCAAAACCGACTCCCCACATGCGGCGATAGATTTCTTGCGCGGTTCTGCGCCGGTGCGTGCCATCCGGCATGACCACTAACAGATCAAGGTCGCTGTGGCGACCCATCTCGCCTCGGGCGGCCGAACCAAAAAGGATGATGCGAAGAGGGTGAACCGCCTCGACGATCCGCCGAACCAATTCGTCGATGACTTCGGGTTTAGGCTGTATTTCTAGCATCCTGAGATAAACAATACTCCTTTAGCTGGGGGCTCGCAATCATTCCCCTTCCGGGTCCCTCCCAGTATCCCCGCAATATTTACCCTCCTCTTCCTCTTCAAACCTCCGTATCATTCTTGTCTCGGACCACAATCCAGCGCTTTGTGCCGATCTCAATGATGGTCGATGCACCTAAAATGCGGAAATACCTCCTGCCTGAGCATTGATTCTCTATGTGACTCGGTAGGCATCAACGATCCCCCAGATCCACATAATCGGAGTAGTGACAAACCCGATGACGATCCACATCATCAGCCATGAAATGAAATACGCAACGAGGAGAATAAGGCCCTTTAAGATCTGGCCATTGTAAATTTGACCAAGACCGCAAATAAAAAACGAGAGCACCGCCACCAGCCCAGGGCTTTTCATAAGGTTGGAGCACGATCGAGTCCTCTGTAAGGAAGATCCGCAGCCGGGTAACCTCTAACTATGGACATCGAGCGACTTGACCCCCCCGTTATGTGGCGGCGGCACGTCTGTACGATGCCCCCCTGCTTACCGCGGCGGGCCCCCTCTCGAGGGCGCCCGCCCTGGGCATTGTCGTGCAGAACATAAGGCTGGGATAGATGCCGCGCGTCTCCAGGTCGTTCAGTTCTGTCGCGCCGTCCTCGCATTGTCACCCCTTCGATACGGCCCTTCGGGCCTACTCAGGACAGGCGGTGGATATCCAAGAAGCCACGAGCGAGCCTGCCGGCACGCAGACAGGCCTGGCATCCGCGTTGCCGAATATCGTCTGGTGATCAATCAGTGGCTCTGCCTTTATGGCCGCGGGGAGATAGACAGCGCTCCGAGGTCATGCCGTGGGTTACGTGAAAAGACCGCCCCTTTAAATTTCCCCTATTTGACGCCGTTCCTTGGAAGTTGTAGGTTGAGTTAGGATAGCAGAAAGGAGAAAGTCTTTATGCCGCCGATCCTTGATGCTGAGCTGAAGACGTACGAAAAGAACCGCGATCAGCTGCTTGGGACAGCCGAGGGCAAATTTGTTCTCATACAGAACAGCCAGCTCGTCGGGTTTTACGACTCCAAGATGGACGCTATTGCCATGGGCTACCAGCAGTTGGGAAACGTTCCTTTCCTTGTCAAGCAAATCGTAAAGGTAGAGGCACCGCAAAACTTCACTTCCAACGTTCTCGGCGTCTGACGTGCCTTCCTTCACTTCCCAGGTTCCCAATCTCCAAGCAGTCGGCCCAATCGTTGAGCTTCGCATCGCTGTCGGTGCAGCCGTCGAGTCGGTCCTTCGAAAGGCCGGGAATCCGGTCCCTGCGCCCATCGCGGCCGTAGCGATGATTGACACGGGCGCGACCGGTAGCGTCATTCGTCAGGGCTTGGCCGCTCAACTTGGCCTCAACGCGGTTGGCGCCACCCACATCAACACCCCTCTTCCACTAATGTTCCCTGCTACGAATACCTTGTGAGGCTACTGTTCCCAAATAACGTCTTGGTAGAAACGACCGTATTGGAAGCGCCTCTTCAGGGTCAACATATCCAGTGCCTAATCGGCCGAGACGTTCTGGCTCACGGGGTCTTCGTTTATCACGCCGTAAAGGCGATAGCACGCAGGATAAGCGGTCGGGAGTCTTTTACGACAGGAGAGCCATCCATACGACCTGCTTGCGCGTACACGCAGGCAAGTAGAAGCGGTGAGTCAGGTCGCGCCGTCCTCGCATTCTCACCCGTTCGATACGGCCCTTCGGGCCTACTCAGGACAAGCGGTGGATCTCCAAGAAGCCAGGGCGAGCCTGCGGGCACGCAGACAGGCCTGGCATCCGCGTTGCGGAATATCGTCTGGTGATCAATCAGTGGCATCTGCCTTTATGGCCGCGGGGAGGTAGACAGCGCTCCGAGGTCATGCCGTGGGTTACGTGAAAAGACACCTTTCCCCCGCGAATTGTGCCTGGGGCACGGCTACCGTTTTTAACTGGCGCTTGCTTTCAATCGCGGGCGGCAGATACAATAACCGTGATAGAAGGCCGTACCGTAAGAGGATTTCGAGATGGAAGATAAGCAAGTCCCGCTGGTGATGGAAGAGGTGGCTGACCCCGAGGAGCTTGCCAAAGCGCGGGTGCAACGCGAGCGATTCGATCGTAACGCCGCTTGGTTGCAAGCGCGCGCGTCGGAGGTTTACACGCGCTACCGCGGCAAGTGCATCTGCGTTGCCGGCGAAGAACTGTTCGTCGCGGACACCCCCGAAGAAGCCCTGGCTTTGGCCACCGCGGCCCATCCCGAAGATGATGGCAGCTTTCTCCGGTACATCCCCCGCGAAAAACTAGACCGCATCTATGCGAATTGACGGCGAGTGGCTTCTGTGCGACGACGGCATCGTGCGGCCTGTGATCCGCGGCGAGATTCTGGCTGGCAACGGTACCTGGCAGCGGGCGGAATTCCTAGTCGATACCGGCGCGGATCGCACCGTGTTCAGTGCGGCCGTGTTGGCGGCGCTCCGTCTCCAACCCGTGGTTACTCAAGCTCGCCTCGGCGGTGTAGGGGGTGTGGCCGATTCGGTCGTCGTCGAAACCCAGGTTCGGCTCACTCGTGAGGAGGCTGGCAAGGTCGTGTTCCGGGGCCAGTATGCCGCTGTCACCGAACTGGAAGCGCTCGACATAAGCGTGCTGGGCCGTGACATCACTGGTTTGTTTGCAGTGATCGTCGATGGGCCTGGCAGTGTCGTCTGCCTGCTCAGACAGCAACATCAGTACACCATCAAGCAAAGTTGAAGGTCGCCTTCCACGCCATGCAGCGGGGCGTGACCGCTCCCCTCTCTCATCCAAGAGACGGAGCTCACCACGTGAACTTTTGGACTTTCGGAATTCCCAAAGCGCGGGAAATCAATCCGCTTGGATTAGCTTCGTCAGGCCGGACCATAAAGAGCCTTGTATGATGGCCGGAAGCAAGCCGAGGCGTGCTCGGCCTCAGACGACACGGAGTGTTGTTGACCAATGTGGAGGCGGGATCAGGGATGTTTTATGACGGGAAAGCCATCCATACGATAGAAGCGGTGAGTCAGGTCGCGCGGTCTTCGCATTCTTACCCCTTCGATACGGCCCTTCGGGCCTACTCAGGACAGGCGGTGGATCTCCACGAAGCCACGAGCGAACCTGGCATCCGCGTTGCGGAATATCGTCTGGTCATCAATCAGTGGCATTCGCCTTTATGGCCGCGGGGAGATAGACAGCGCTCCGAGGTCATGCCGTGGGTTACGTAAAAAGACTCCTTTAAATTCGACTGAACATCCGAAAAGTACAATGTCCCTTTTTCCCTCCTGTGAAAGGTCTGCGCCTCTGGAAAATCCGCCCGTGGAAGCTCGTCACCAACCTCGCCAAGGATTTCGTCATCACCACGTCATTCGCATCCTCATTCAAGTCCGCCAGCCGGGCGCAATACGGAATCGGTCCATTTTTATGAAAACCAGGATTTGAATACCCCGTCTTGTAGACGGGGATGAAAAATCCTTCCTGCCGTAGGCAGGAGTGTTAGGATAGACGCATGGCATTGCGACGAACGAGTCATGCGGTCTACGACACGAAATATCACTTGGTGTGGGCACCGAAGTATCGCAAATGGATTCTTCGAGGGGATCTTCGAACGACGGTTGAAGAGCTGTTTAGGGAGATAGGTCTGCACCATGAGATTGTGATTGAGACTATGGAGATATCTGAAGATCACGTCCATTTGTTTGTTTCGTTTCCCCCTCGGTACTCGATAGCGCGGGTAGTAGGGCTTTTCAAGAGTATCAGTGCGAGTGAGGTATTTCGGCGTCATCCGGAGGTGAAGCGGGAGCTTTGGGGTGGCGAATTGTGGGAGGACGGGTATTTTGTCCGTACGGTGGGGGACAAAGTCACGGCTGAAGTGATTCGGAAGTATATTGAGTATCATAAGACAGCGGAGAAGGTAGCAAAGCAATTAGAGCTTTTTTGAATCCCCGCCCTGTGGGCGGGGTTCTTCACTCAGAAGAGCCTGATTGGCCAAACGTGCTGTGAACTGTTTAGACCTGGCGGGATATTCAACGTGAAGGGGGAGCCGGAGAGGGTGTAGGAAAGGATTCTAGGATTTACCCCGCCATTTGAGGCCTTTGTCAAACAGAATGATGATAAGACCGATGAGCGCGATCAGGCCCAGAACAGCAAAGGCTGCAACGAGAGGATTCATGTTCGCACCTCCATCCCATCAAGGATATAGCCCCAGAGTCCCAGGATGACTCCGATACCGCTTCCCATTAGAAGGCCAGATATAGCCCCAGAGTCCCAGGATGACTCCGATACCGCTTCCCATTAGAAGGCCAAGCGCGCTTACGCTTTCAGGTTTGGCAAAAGGCGCGACCACCAGCAGGGTAAAAGCCACCTTTGCCATATCCCAGAAAAACTTTGCAAGGTTATCCTTCTGCTTATCTGTCCGAATGATGTTCACTGCCAAATTCTACAATTCTTCAGGGATTACATCAAGTAAAGGTTTTTCTTAACCATGGAGTATCTCCTCCACATCCTGGGCATCGGCCGGACTTTTCAGGCGAACAGACCCTTTCCTCAAATAACTGTTTTGGAGAATGTGATGCTGGCTTTGCGGTATCAGAAAGGCGAAAGCCCGTGGGCCGCTCTTCTGGTCTTTTCCCGCAGATGACTGTGGAGATGCTGCGAGTCATCCGAAAACTCCGGGATCAGGGTAAAACCATTTTCTTCATTGCCCATGCCATGAAAGTCGTGATGGGCATCTCGGAGCGGATCATAGTCCTAAATTATGGGAAAAAGATCGCTGAGGGCTCGCCAGAGGAGATCCGGAGAAATGAGGCTGTCCTGAAAGCGTATCTAGGTAGGAGGCGAAAACCTGCTCCTTGAGGTACAGGATCTCACGGTCCATTACGGGGCGGCAGAAATGGAACCAATGCCTTGGACGTTGGCCACTGACGTCTCTTTAAGGAACCTCACGCTTCCAAGCTCGACTTCGTAACGACTGTGTCTATTCTGAGTGGTTAAAGGAACGTAGGTAATGAGTGCACGCGGCGCTCGCGGATCTTCGCGGGACAAAATGATCACAGGCCGTGTTTTCGCGGCCATGCCGAGATCCGCAAGCCAAACTTCACCTTGCTTGGGGCTCATCTATGATGTCGAGAACCTCTTGCTCGACCGCGCGTGAACGAACTAGGTCACGCGCGTCATGGTCGGCCAACTCGATGATTTCGGCTACAAGTTTCTCGACTTTCCTAGCCCTTTCACGCGGCCACTGCGTAAGCTTGAGATCCAGCTTCTGGGCAATGTCTGTCATGCAAAATACCGTACCCCGAATTGTCATGCCGTAATTTTAGGCGGTGGATTTGGGCAAATCGTCCGCCTATGAGAATGGCAGGAGAGAGGCGTAAAAGTTCTCGACGCCCTTTCTCCCGCCGTTGCAGTGCCGAGGCCCGTTTATTTTACCGCAAGGACAGCGGCTAGCTTGGACACCGTGGAAGGGCTTGTGGTGAATAATTCGTTGACGATCTTCTGCACCTCTTCTCCGGTCA
>JACPAM010000051.1 GCA_016180805.1 Deltaproteobacteria bacterium
AGCAGATCGAATACATCGAGGCGCGCACGCCTGCCAACGGGGCAAGGCTTGTCGCCCGCGCCTGGGTCGATCCCGACTTCAAAAGGCGCCTCCTTGCCGACCCCAAAGCGGCGTGCGCGGAGATGGGGATCGACGCCACGAGCCTCAACGAGTTCGTCGTTTTGGAGAACACGGAAAAGGTCCGCCACCTGGTCGTCTGCACGCTTTGCTCTTGCTACCCGCGGCCGATCCTCGGCAGGCCGCCGGACTGGTATAAAAGCTTCAATTACCGCGCCCGCGCGGTCAACGACCCCCGCGGGGTCATGCGCGAGTTTGGCCATGACGTTCCCGAAACCGTCGAGATCCGTGTCCACGACAGCACCGCGGACATGCGCTATCTGGTTCTCCCCGTGCGTCCAAAGGGAACCGAGAACTTGAGCGAAGAGGAGCTAAGAAAGCTCGTCATCCGGGACAGCCTGATCGGCGTGGTCGACCCGCTTGCGGCGTTTCCTGAGTAGGAGTTTAGCCCGGATTCCCTCGAAAGCTCCTCGGGGGCCGAGCCATCAGGCCGCGGCAAGGGGACTGGCTCGCTTGCGTGCCTGTCCCCGTCACTAACCTCCCTCGGGAAGCACGCTCTCGGCTGCGGCCGATGGGTTCGTGCCATGAGTCGCACCGTTTGTAATCGGACGTCCGCAGCCTCGCTCGCGCTTCCCTCGGTCGCGAACAAGCTGTACTCGCGGTTGATCCCGGGAGAGTCGCCTTTGTAGATGATGTTGAGCTCCCCCAAATACTCCTGTATCGGCAGCGGCTTGATGGCCAGCGCCATGGCGGGCTCATCGCTGGTGATATAGTGCTGGTGCCAGACTCCCTGGCCGATATAGAGGGTATCCCCCGCCTTCCAGTCGATGCGCTCTTCATCCAGTATGCTGTATCCCCGGCCGCGCAGGACAAAGATGATGGCTTCGTTGTGCTTGTGGGTGACCGCTGACCTCCCTTGCTTCTATGAAACCGCGCCAAAGATTTCAAGGGACAAAACCCTATTGGCTATTGACCCGAGGCGGTGCTTGCCCTAAATAAGTGGGAGCGGAAGGAGAGGTGAGATGAAGCGAAGCGCCGAACGAATCCTTGTCACCCATGCCGGAAGCTTGCCGCAGCCGGTCGACCTGCGCGAGATGGTCATCGCGAAGAGCAGCGGGCAACCCTATGACCGCGATGCCTTTGCCAGGCGGCTGCGGAGCGCGGTCGCGGAGGTCGTACGGAAACAGATCGACTCCGGTATCGACATCATCAACGATGGCGAGTTTGGAAAGCCCAGTTTTTTGAGCTACGCCCGCGACCGCCTGAGCGGGTTCGAAGAGCGGCCGCCCAGGCCGGAAGACCGACCTGCGATGATATTCGGCCGAGACCTGGCGGACTTCCCGGAATACTTCGAGAAGTTGGGCGACGCCATCCGGGGTCGGCACGCAAAGAAGTTCTTCTGCGTTGCGCCGCTCAAGTACGTAGGCCACGCCGCCGTGAAAACGGACATCGAGAATTTCAAAGCAGCGCTCCGGGACGTGAAGGTTGAGGAGGCCTTCTTGCCCGCGATTGCGCCCGGCACCATCGAACATTGGATGACCAACGAGTATTACCCAAACGACGAGGCCTACGTGTACGCCATAGCCGAGGCCATGAGGGAGGAATACACGGCCATCGTCGATGCCGGGTTCATCCTGCAGATCGATGATCCCGATCTCGCGGACGGGTGGCAGATCAACTCTCAAATGAGCGTGCCGGAGTATCGGAAGTTCGCGGAGCTACGAATTGACGCCCTCAACCATGCCCTGAGGGACATCCCGCAGGAGAGAGTACGCTTTCACATGTGCTGGGGCAGCTATCACGGCCCCCATAAGCACGATATTCCCCTCCGGGACATCGTGGATCTGATCTTGAAGGTGCGCGCGGAGGCGTATTCGATTGAAGCCTCGAACCCCTGTCACGATCATGAGTGGCGGGTGTGGGAGGATATTAACCTCCCCGAGGGCAAGGTGCTCGTTCCGGGAGTTGTTGGCCACGCGAGCGACTTTATCGAGCACCCGGAGCTGGTGGCGGAGCGTCTTGTAAAGTATGCCAGGCTGGTGGGTCGAGAAAACGTAATCGCGGGCACGGACTGCGGGCTCGGCCCGAGAGTGGGCCATCCCAAGATTGCGTGGGCGAAATTCGAGGCCATGGCCGAAGGCGCGAGCCTGGCCACCAAGCGGCTCTGGGGACCCCGGTCCCTATCTATTTGAAATACCCCTCCTTGATGAGCTGCTCCATGAGGCTCGTGTCCATAAACGAAGCGGGGTCAGCCGTAGCCGCCTTGGGGGTTGTCCTTTTAATAGCATCCAAGGTCGAGCGCAAAGGTTCTAGCCTAGGTATAGGGGTCTTGTCCGCCCACTTCAGGTACGTCTGGTAGGCGTACTCTGTGTCCGACGGATCCTTGGTCCCCAGGAACTCAGTCAAATAGGCGAGGGTCTTTTCTTTCTGATTAAAGTAAACCTGCGTTGCGTCGGATATCACCCTGAGCCAGCGCACAACAGCTTCCCGGTTACTTCCCAGGTAGGATTTCAGAACCCATTCTCCATTTTGCTGAAAGGAAAGCCCCAGGTCCGGGAGCGCTATCAAAGCTCGAAACCCGCGCTTCTCACCGAGGCGGTCGTAAGGGGGAGGAAGAACAGCAAATTGGACCTCCCCTTTTTCGATCTGGGCCATGACGTTGAGCCAATCGGGGCGGGGCATTTGGACTAGCTTCACGTCCTTCTCGGGGTCGATCCCCACCTTTGCAAGACCGAACCGCAAGGCCACATCTGGGGCCGTGCCGAAGGTTGCCCCGACTTGTCCGGTCTTCCCCTTGAGATCCTGGACCTTCGAGATTTCTTTGCGGGCTACGATGGTGTAAGGAAACACATTGATCCAGGACGACACCAGGACAAACGGAGGGGCCCCTTGAAGAGTGGCAGTGATAAAGGCTGCCCCGGCGGATCCCGTGGTGAGCTGCATGCTCCCACCAAGCATAGCCTGCACGGCGCTCGATGTGGTCGTGGAGATCACCTTCACATCCAGGCCGTGCTTTTGAAACAGGTTTTCTTTTTGAGCGATAAAGTAGAGACTGGTCCCCGGGTTAACTCCCGCCTGGCCCACGGTCATCTTTATAGTCTGAGCGCCGCTGTCTCTGGCCAGTACCGAAACGCCGAGGATCCCAAAGCAGAGAACAACGACCGGGACTCGATAGGTTGCCAATAATCTGGAAATCCGCATCGCGCTTCCTCCTTGATTCCGGACGTGTGTAAGTTAGGCAGACCATACGTCCGGGTCGGAAAGTTGTCAATGCCGATGTTCACCGGCTCGTTTCGCCCTTGTCCACGGCGTATTTTTTGCATAGAATCAGCCGCACAAACGTAAAGGGAGGATACGATGATTATTGACGCGCACCACCACTGGATTCCGCCTGAGAGCGTGGAAAGAATCCGCGAGTACCTGAGACCGGGGGAGAGCGTTGTTCGGGATGGGGATTATCTTAGAATCCGGCGGGGGGATGTGGATCTATTTACGCTGAACCCGCGATACACCGATATTCAACTGAAGCTTAAAGAGCTTGATGCCGCGGGCATCGACATGGCCGTCCTGTCCACGGCCTGCTGGCAGGAGTGGAATACCATGGAGATGGCTCCCCGGATCAATGACGCCATGGCAGAGCTGCAGGCGAAATACCCCGACCGCTTCATCGCGCTCGCCCACGTGCCGCCGTTTGGCGAGGGCGTGGTGGCGGAACTCGAGCGGGCTGTAAAGATGGGACTCAAAGGGGCGATGCTCACGACGAACTTCGACGGCAAGTATCCCGATGATGAGGCCTATCGTCCCTTCTTTCACAAGGCGGAGGAGCTCGACATCCCGATTTTTTTCCATGCGGCGATTCATCCCACCGAACATAGCATCCTGGAGAAGTACGGCATCATGCGTTCCCTAGGGCGCCTTCTGGACCACACGCTGGTCGCCGCCCGTGTTCTCTACGCAGTGGCCAAGGATTTCCCCAGGCTCAAGTTCCTGCATGGGCATATCGGCGGCGCGTTCTTCATCATCAAAGAGCGGCTGCTCGACGTCAAATGGTTCGGCGTCGAAGAGCAACCCTACGAGGAGATGATCGATCGCCAGTTCTTTTTTGATACGGCCCCGGCTTGGTGGAAGCGCTCCCACGTCGAGTGCGCCGTCGACAATCTCGGGGTGGATCACATCTTGCTTGGCAGCGACTATCCTGTGCTCCCGCGTTTTCTTCCGGACTCCGTTGAGATCGTGAGAAATGTGCGCCTGTCTGAAGAAGACAAGCGCAAGATCCTGTGGGAGAACGCGGCCAAGTTCTTCAAGCTCTAGCCCGGATTCCCTCGCAAGCTCCTCGGGAGCCGAGCCGCCTGAGGCCGAGAGGGCACCGGAGAATGTAGCGGCGGGTTTGAAACCCGCCCCTACTTTAGTAGGACGTTGCCGACGATCCAGTCCGCGATGAGGCCCTGAATGTCCGGAGTGGGGCCGATCAGAGATCGTCCCATGTGTCCCCCCTCGGGATACACCCGCGCAGTCTTTGGACTCCCTCCCTCGAGGAGAAGATAGACATCTTCGATTGTCTGAAGCTCGTCGCGCTTTCCATTGATGAGCAGCATGGGAACAGACGGGAGGTCGAGCAGCCCTTGCGCCTTCAGGGACATTTGCGCGCTCGCCTCCAGATACGCCTTGAGGCTCTTGACCCCGAAGAGTGAGAAGCGGGCTTCCCGAAAGTCGAAGAGGTAACTCCTGGTCTTCAAGGCTTTGCGCAGCCATTTTGGCTGAAACCCATAATGGACCGGCCCGCCCCAGAAAACCGCGGCCCGCAGCCGCGCACGCTCGACGATTCCTAGCTTGGCGGCCCAATAGGCGCCGAAGCTCCCGCCTTGCACGGCGATGCGTGCCGGGTCCACTTCCGGTCGGGTCAGAATGTAATCGATAGCAGCCGAGAAGACCCTCTCCGCAGTGGGGCCGGCCAGGATCGGGCATTCGCCGGTCCCGGGGATGTCCATGGTGAAGCTCCCCATTCCTCTTTGGAGAAATGCCTCCGCGCCCTGTCCCGTGTCTTCTTTCCACATGTCTATGCCTCCCCAATGTATAACCAGGGGATGCGGACCAGATCCCGGAGGCAGACGAAGGTAGGCGGTAATCGACTTACCCTCAAAGGGAATGACGACGCGCTCCAGTCGTGGATCGAAAAACTTGGCCGCCGCCAGAAAGGAGTCCACGGCGCTGCGGTAGGCTTCCTTTTTTTTCTGGCTCACCGGCACAGGGTAACGTGCCAGCGTGAACAGCTTGTAGGCGCGAAAGTATGACTCCATTGCCCGGGAGACTTCTCCGCCCGCTTCTTGAGACTCACCTTGGTGTCGGAACCGTTCGGCCACCCGGCTCCACTCCTCCGCCCAGTGATCTCGTTCGAGGCTTGAAAGCCGTTCGAGAACCTCATGAACAAGCGAAGGATCAACATCCATAAAGGGATGTCTTTTCCCAATCCGGGCAACGATATCCGCTTTCACCTCAGCCAGGGTCGCCTCGATCTGCTGGAGGAAGGAAAGATCGACCGCCCGCCTCAGGTCATAGTCCCTTGCCTTCGGATCTGTCTCTGCCATCATTTCCTGTTCCACCTTGAGACCGGCGAAAGTCGGCATGGGAAGCTCCTTCAAGATTCCCAGGTAATAGACATAGTTCTCTTCCAGCATCTCCAGGTTCGACACCCGGCTGTACCTGGCGATGATCTCCTTGGCTTCAGCCTTTCGGCTCCTGTAGGCGTGAACGGCGTCGATGAAACTCAACAAAAATCGCCTGACGACCTCGCCCTCGGTCTCGGCAAATCGCCGCGTCGTCACAATCGCGCTGGTCTGTAGTTCCAATCCACTCGTGGAGAGGTCGATGTGCTCCCGGTAACCCTCGCCTCGGGCTATCGGCTTGAAAAGGACGGTGATCATTCCC
>JACPAM010000052.1 GCA_016180805.1 Deltaproteobacteria bacterium
ATTCTCCGCAAGGCTTTCACTGACACGATGAAGGACCCGGAGTTCGTCGCCGACGCAACAAAGGCAAAGCTCGGAGTCGATCCGGTCAGCAGTGAGGAACTGGAGAGGATCATCGCGGGGCTCTTCAAGCTCGATGCCGTCCTCGTAGCTAGATTAAAGGACATCCTCTACAAATAGTTTCGTCACCGACCGGCCGATTCAGGGAAATTCCTACCTGAAAAGCAAGGGATCAGTCGGGATCATGGAACTGGTGGAAAGAGGTTAAGCATGTTGGAATTTGCCACTGCATTCGTCTCAGGCTTCTACCAACTCTTTACCTGGTCCACCTTCAGCCTCATGCTCATCGGCATTGCCGTGGGATTCGTCGTTGGGATCCTGCCCGGGCTCGGCGGACCGACGACCCTCGCCTTGATGCTCCCTTTTATCTTTAAGATGACGGCTGTCGAGGCTTTCGCCTTTCTTTTGGGCATGTCTGCGGTTACAGCTACCACCGGCGATATCACCTCCATCCTTTTTGGCGTCCCGGGCGAGCCTATCACCGCCTCAACGATCGTCGACGGCCACCCTATGGCAAAAAAGGGTGAAGCCGGCCGCGCGTTGGGAGCCGCGCTGATGAGCTCTCTGGTAGGCGCCATCTTCGGTGCCTTGTGCCTGGTGATTGCCATCCCGATTGTCCGTCCACTGGTCCTGACCTTCGGATCTCCCGAGTTTTTCATGGTCGCTTTATTGGGCGTTACCTTCGTGGCCTCCCTGAGCGGAGGGAACGTTTTGAAGGGAATCATTTCGGCGGGTTTCGGCTTTTTTCTGGCGACGATAGGGCTCGATCCCATCTCGGGAATCCAGCGCTATACGTTCGGTCAGCTCTTTCTGTGGGACGGGATCGGTCTCGTACCCGTCACGCTAGGCCTTTTCGCTATCCCGGAAATCATCGATCTCGCAGTGATGGGCGGAAGCATCGCCCGTGAGAAAGTGGGCAAGTTAGGCGGTGTGATGGAAGGGGTCAAAGATACCTTCCGCCACTGGTGGCTGGTGATGCGCTGCAGTGCGATTGGAGCGTACGTCGGTGTTATCCCGGGAATGGGCGGCGCCGTTAGTCAATGGCTCGCCTATGCTCACGCCGTGCAAAGCTCTCCAGACAAGGCACGTTTCGGCAAGGGGGCCGTCGAAGGGGTCTTAGGACCAGGCGCGGCCAACAACTCCGGTCTTGGAGGAGCCTTGATTCCCACTGTTGCCTTTGGCGTGCCCGGAAGCGTCGTCATGGCCATTCTCCTCGGGGCCTTCATCATTCAGGGAATCGTCCCTGGACCGGACATGCTTCTGCCACCGCCCAAGGGTAAATTGGATCTCACATTCTCCTTTGTATGGGTCATCATCGTTTCCAACATCATCACGGTTGCTTTCTGTTTGCTCTTTCTCAACCAGCTAGCAAAGATTACCCACGTTAGAGCCAGCCTGCTCATGCCCTTCATCCTTCTTCTAACCTACCTCGGCGCCTTTGCGGAAAAAAATGCCTTTGAGGACCTCATCATTGTGCTTGTCTTCGGGATGTTGGGATGGGTAATGGTGAAACTGGATTGGCAGCGACCGCCGTTGCTCCTGGGCCTCGTGTTGGGGCCACTGATGGAAAACAGGCTCTTCCTCTCCACGGACAATTATGGCCTTGCCTGGCTTTGGCGGCCACGGGTTCTCATTCTCTTTGCGCTAACCCTCTTTGGTATTTTCTATCCTGTACTAAAAGAGCGGTGGAGCAGGAAAAAACCCGAGAGCCAGGCTTTGGCTGTTGGCGCTATCGCAGCGGGGGCTGGCACTCCGACCAGCCGGGAAGAGAGAGGAGCAATAAGGATCTGGGACACTCTGTTTACGCTCTCTATCGTAATCGTTCTCGCTATGGCGCTCTGGCAGAGCAAAGCTTTCGGATTTCGCGCAGGCCTATTCCCCTGGACCATCGGTTTTCCGGTCCTAGCCCTCGCTATCGCCCAACTAGGTTTGGAATTATTGGGTAGGGTGCGGATGAGTGGGCTAGAAAGTGGACTGGAAGTAGAATTACCGAAGAGTGTCGTGTATCAGCGGACAGTGGGCATTATCGGCTGGATCCTGGGCTTTTTCGTCGCGATATGGCTCCTGGGATTCTCCGTCGCGATGGCCGTGACGACCTTTCTTTACCTCAAGGCTGCCGGGGAAAAATGGCCGATCACGATCGTATTGACCGTCCTGATCTGGACGTTTTTCTGGGGCCTGTTTGACTACAGTCTGCATATTCCTTTTCCCGAAGGGCTACTCTTCGTGTGGTTCAAGTAGCTTCAAAGCCCAGGGTCCAAGAGCTTAGAGCTTATCGCCCAATCGCGCCCCATGCGGTCGGCTGCGACCCCATTCAGCTCTGGACTCTAAGCCATCAGCTTTTTCCGTGCAGGGCCCGCCATACCTTCTCGGGCGTGAGTGGCAGGTCGCGAATCCTTACCCCGACGGCATCGTAGATTGCGTTTGCCACCGCCGGAGCGACGGGCAGAAGTCCTCCTTCTCCCATGCCTTTGGAGCCGTAAGGGCCCGGGCCGTTCCGGTTTTCGAGCAGGATCGTCTCGAACTTTTCGGGCACATCGCCGAAATGCGGCACGCGGTAGTCGATGAGATTGGGGTTGACGAGCTGGCCGTCATGGTAAATCATTTCTTCCATCAGCGTATGGCCGATACCGAACATGACGGCCCCTTCATCCTGTCCCTCGCACTGTAGCGGGTGGATCGCTTTACCCACGTCCGCGACGGAGACGTATTTCAAGATTTTGACCTGCCCGCTATCCCGATCCACCTCGACCTCGACGCCACCCCAACTCGTTTCCCAGAACGTCGTCGGGGATCCCAGCACGGCCGCCGAGCTCTTTCTGTCCTGGTAAGAGCCCCGGCCGATGATTTCGCCGGCCTTCGCTCCGAAGGTCTTCGTCATGACCTCTTCGTAGCTAACGCTTCGACCTTTCGCGTTGCAGACTTTGCCCTTGTTGAGCGAAAGCCGCTCGACTTTTTCCTTCAGGTGCCTGGCGGCGGCGCGCAGGAGCTGTCGCCTGGCATCCTGAGCGGCCCGTTGCACACACAGCCCCATGACCACCATCGAGCTGCTGGCATTGGTGGCGGCATCGTAAGGCGTCGCGTCGGTATCGAGTTGAGCGACGATGACGCGCTCCAAAGGCACAGCGAGTTCTTCGGCCACGACCTGGCTCAGCGCGGTTCGGGCACCCTGCCCGAGTTCGACGGTACCGGTGAGCAAAAAAACGCTGCCATCGGCGGTCAGCTTGACGGCGGCCGAGGCGACCTTGTAAGTGCCGCCGCCGTCCTTCATGCAGCAGCTAAGCCCTCTGCCGATGTTGGGCTTGGTCTTCTTCCGCTTCCACCCGACATCCGTTGCCGCCCTGAGCAGTCCTTCGCTCAGATCGCAATCCACGGGCGTGTCTCCGGGCGTGTACTCCTGTCCCTTTCGGAGCAGATTCTTGAGACGAAACTCGAGCGGATCGATGTTCAATTTCCGCGCGATGATGTCCATCTGCGATTCATAGGCCCAGGTTACCTGAAGCGTCCCGAAGCCGCGGAAAGCTCCGGCTGGAACCGTGTTCGTATAGACCGTATAGGCATCCGTCCTCACGTGGGGAATGCGGTACGGCCCGACGGCCCGGTAGCCGGCCTTTTGAGTCACGCGCGGGCCGGCATCCGCATACGCTCCGGTGTCCATGTAGATTTCGCACTCTCTGGCGATCAGACGCCCGTCCCGGCTCACTCCGGTTTTGACCCGATAACGAGCGGGATGGCGGCTCACCGTCTTGAAGCTTTCCTCGATGGAGTGCACGACCTTAACCGGCCGCCCCGCCTTCCAGGAAAGCGCCACTGCCAGCGGCTCGGTTTTCACGGAGAGCTTGCCGCCATAGCCCCCGCCGACATAGGGAACGATGATCCGGACCTTGTTCAACGGCACATGGAAGACTGCGGAAATGTGTTCCCTGAGCGTAAACGGGTCCTGGGTGGAGGCCCAGAGCGTAATCATGTCCCCACTCACATGAGCCACGGTGGCGTGGGGCTCCATGGAGAACTGGTGCACGCGGGAGAACTGAAAGGTATCCTCAAAAACGTAGGCCGACTTTTTGAATCCCTCCGCGACATCACCCCGCTCGTAGGTGAAGCGGTAACAGAGATTGGATCCGCGAAACTCCTTCGGCGGCTGATAGTGGTAGCCCATGAGCTCCCCGCCGCCCGCGGAAGCCTCATGCACCAATGGCGCATTCGGGGCAAGCGCTTCCTCAATGGACGTCACCGCCGGAAGCTCCTCGTACTCGGTCTCGATCAGCGCTAACGCATCTTCCGCGGTCGCCCCATCCGCGGCGGCCACTGCCGCCACCGGGTCGCCCACGTACCGCACCTTATCGACCACGACGATAGGCTGGTCCTTGTAGGTCGCGCCGAAGAGCTCGTACCTCGCGATATCCTCGCGGCTCAGCACCGTGATCACGCCCGTGAGCCTCTCGGCTTTGCGGGTGTCGATCCGCGCTAAACGGGCGTGGGGATACGGGCTGCGCAGAATTTTCCCGTAAGCCATTCCCGGAACCCGGACATCGCTGGTATAGACGGCCCGGCCGGTGACCTTGTCCTCCCCGTCGACGCGGGGGAGCGCGTTGCCGACGACTCTGAATGCTTGCGCTTTTTTCATGATCAATCCCGGATATGTACTAACATAAAAAAACTTCTCTAGTATACGGATGTCGCAAAGTAAAGGGACCAGTCGGATTATTCGCAGCGAAACAGCGCCCTCGGGGCGACGAGGAAGGCCGCAGCTCAGGGGACTGGCTCCGCGAAGCGGTGCCTGTCCCCGCTCGCGTTAGGCCGCAGGCGATGGACTAAGCTCCCTCGGGGAGCGCGCTCTCGGCTGCGGCGAGGGGACTGGCTCGCTTGCGTGCCTGTCCCCGTCACTCTGCGGCCGATGGGTCGGTGCCATGAGTCGTGCCGCTTGTAATCGGACGTCCGCAGCCTCGCTCGCCCCGTAGAGTATGGTGTTGACCACGGTGACGGTTCCTCGACCGTACACTTACTCAACGGGGCTCGCGCTAGATAGAGGTGTATTGCCCTCGGCCTGAAGGGCTCGCCCCGAGACCGCTCTTTCCCTGCGAATCGCCCGCACTAAGATTTGTGCCGCGCGGTCACCCAGGCCAAAGCCTCCTCTTTGCTGCCGATTTCGCCCTCGAGCTGGGCCTCTTCCACCTCTCGAAGGATCTTCTGAAAGATGGGTCCGGGCGCAAAGCCCAAAGCGATGAGGTCCCTCCCTCGAAGCAGGGGCTCGGGATGGATCTCCTCTTCCTTGAACTCGGCCAACCCGCGCTTGCAAAAGAAGTAGTACTGGAGATCGCCGTTGGCGGAGAGCGCGTCGATGCGGGCCAGATCCAGAAGCTCCTCCACTCCCTCTTCCCCGAGAAATCTCTTGAGCGTGCTCAGCCGCATCTTCGGCGCCTGGGTGTGGCGCAGATGGTTGCGCACCAAATACGCCGCCCGCTCCCAGGCCGCCCGGCTCCGTCTGAGGCGCCTCAAGATTTCCACCGCCATCTCGGCGCCCTTCTCCGGGTGGCCGTAAAAAGTAATCCGCCCTTCGTCTCGCTGCATGCAGACAGGCTTGCCCACGTCATGCAGCAGGCAACCGTAGGCCAAACTCTCTGAGATTTGAGATTTGAGATTTGAGATTTGAGAAAGATAGCCGAGCATCAGCATCGTATGGGTAAAAACGTCGCCCTCGGGATGGAAATCCGAACTCTGCTCCACGCCCTTCATGGCCTCGACTTCCGGTAGCAGGATAGCGAGAAGCCCGGTCGCATCCAGAATCGCAAATCCTCTCTGCGCGCCTCCCTCGGTGAGAATCCGGGTGATCTCTTCGCCGATCCGCTCCCACGAGATCTGGGTGATCGTCGGCGCCAGTTGGCGAATGGCCGCGAACGTGCCTTCCTCGATGGCAAAGCCGAGACTGGCGGCGAACCGGACCGCCCGGACCATCCGCAAACGGTCCTCCTCGAACCGCTCTCGGGCGTCGCCGATAGCTCGGACCAGGCGGCGGCTTAAGTCCGTCCTGCCCCCAACCATGTCCACGATTCGATCGGTCACCGGATCGTACATCATGCCGTTGATCGTAAAGTCGCGCCGCAGGATATCCTCTCTGAGGCTGGCGAAGCGGACATGGCTGGGTCGGCGCCCGTCGAGGTAGGGGCCGTCGTAACGAAAGGTGGCCACCTCAAAACCCTCCCCATCCACGAGCACCAGGGTCACGCCGAACTGCGTCCCGACCGCGACGGTTTGGGGAAAAATCTTCTGTATCGCTTCCGGCTTCGCATCGGTGGCGATGTCGAAATCTTGCGGCTCCTTGCCAAGGAGAAAATCGCGCACGCAACCGCCGGCTAGATAAGCCTCGAAGCCTCGCTCGCGCAGGCACTTGACGATGTAGGTCGCCTTTTCCCTTTGCGGCACGGCGCAGCCCCTGCCGGAAATTCTACGGATGGAAGAGCAGAAAAGGAGCGAAGGGGTTTAGCAACTATTGGCTGCTTGCGTTGGGGGAGATGTATTCCTGAACTTTCCCCTGCAGCTCTTGGAAGCTGAAGGGCTTGACGATGTAGTCGTTGCATCCCGCCTCAAGGCAGCTCCGCAAATCCGATTCTCTGAAGAGCGCCGTGGCGGCCAATATCGGAATATTCTGTGTCTCAGGGTTGGAGCGGAGAATTCGCGTGGCCTCCCATCCGTCCATTCCCGGAAGCATGATGTCCATCAGGATCAGATGGGGCTTTTCCTCAATCGCCTTCTCCACGCCCTCCTTGCCGTGCTTGGCCGAGATGGCCAAAAAACCCATGAGCTCCATCTGCCAGATCAGGAGCTCCCGCATATCCGGATGGTCTTCGACGATAAGGACTTTCTTCATAGGACGCAGATTCCTTTCGGCGGAGCCGTATGCCTTAGTCTATGCTTCCTACTATAGCCCCTAGGGGGCTGTCAAGCGGCCCTGGTCGATCTGTCAATGCTTGTCACTTCCACGAAAAAAAACCTTTTGGCCCTTGAAAAACTGTGGATCGGCCAGGCCTTTAGTGGGCTATTTGAGGGCCGCTTTCGCCTGGTCTGCCACCACGACGACGATGAGCTTCTCCGGCCGGAGGTAGCTTTGCGCCACCCGCTGGACATCCGCACGGCTAACTGCCCGGATCAGGTCGGGATAGCGCTCCACGTAGTCCAACCCCAGCTCAAAGTACTCTATTTGGGCCAGAAATCCGGCAATTCTCCGGTTCGTATCCAGCCTGAGCGGAAAGCTCCCGGTGAGATAGCTCTGTGTCGCCTCAAGCTCCTCTGCCGTGACCCCGTCATCCCGTATCCGGCGGATCTCCTCTTTGGCAATACGAATGGCTTCCCCGGCGCTCTCATTCTTAGTCTGCATGGTTGCCTGAAAAGTCCCGACATATTTGTCGCCGTAAAAGAGGCTATACACCGAGTACGCCAAGCCGCGCTGATTGCGGATCTCCTCCATCAACCGTGAGGTGAACCCGCCTCCGCCCAAGATATAGTTCATCACCTGAATCGCGTAGTAATCGGGATGGCCTCTCGGCACCCCTTCATGGCCGATGATGATATTGGCTTGAGTGATGCTTTTATTGACCCGGATGAACTCCGCCGCGCCCGGCGAGGGATGAGGCGATACCTCGCTGTCGGAGGGGCCCATTTTCCAATCCTTAAAGGCCTGGGTTAAGGCCGCGACCATCTCTTGATGGGAGACATCACCGACCACCGCCAAAATCGCTCGATTGGGTCGATAATAGCGCTCATAAAAGTCCAGCACGCTCGACCGCTCGATCCCTGTGACGGAATTTTCCGTTCCTTCGACCGGACGGCCATACGGGCTCTTGGGGTAGAGTGCGCGCATGAAGGCCATCTGGGCAATTTCCCCGGGATCTTCTTGCTTCCCTCTGATCGACGCGATCACCTGCTGTTTCTGCCTGCCGATTTCCTCCTGGGGGAAAGCCGCCTCCGTCAGGATCCCGGCGAGAAGCTCGAGCCCGATGGGCAGGTGCTTCTTGAGCAGCGTCATGCTGATCGTAGCGAGCTCTTCGCCGCTCCCGGTGGAGAGCTCGGCGCCGATGAAATCCACCATTTCGCTGATCTCAAGCGCCGTCTTTTTCTTGGTCCCATAGGTAAGAAGGCGGGAGGTGAGATTGGCGAGCCCTTCCTTCCCCTGCGAATCATGTCTGGAGCCCGCCCTGACCAGCAGGTTGAAGGTGACCATCGGGAGCGCCCCCTGCTCGGAGGTGAGAAGGACGAGCCCGTTTTTTAGCACGGATCTCTCAGCCGCCAGCCGAGCCTCCAGGGAGGCCGGCGAAAGCGCAAGGAGCAAAAGGATTAGAAAGATCGCAATTCGCTTCGTCACGGGCTCTTTTCCTTTACGGGGACCAAAGTCCCGACCGTGCGGCGATCGGGGTCGAGATATTTTTGCGCCACTCGGAGAATATCCGCGGCCGTCACTTTCCCGATGCCGGGAAGATACGAGTTCAGATCTTGCCACCGGGTCGCGATCTCATAGAAGCCGACCCTTCGGGCTTGGCCGAAGACCGAGTCCTGGCCGAAGACAAATCCAGCTTCGACCTGATTCTTCGCCTTCTCCAGCTCTCGGTCGCTCACGGGCTCGGTCCGGATGCGCTGGAGCAAGCTGTCGATAGCCCGTTCGACCTCTGCCGGCTCCTTGCCCGGCATTACCCGGGCCGAGATCGACAGCGCCGTAGCATCCACCGAGAGGCCCGAGTAATCCGCGTCCACGCTCTGCGCGAGACGTCTTTGGTAGACCAAGTCCTGGTAGAGCCTGGAGCTGCGCCCGCCGGCGAGAATGCCCGTGAGCAGGTCCAGAGGATAGCTATCCCGGCTCTCGATGTTGGGCACGTGGTAATACATCAAAATGACCGGTAGCTCAGCTTCCTTTTTCACCACCACTCTTCTCTCACCCCTTTGCGGGGGCTCTTCGAGCTGAACCTTGGGCGGCGCCGGACCGCGGCGGATTTTGCCGAAGGCAGCTTTGATCCTGGCAAGCACTTCTGGGGTCGAGAAATCCCCGACCACCACGAGGAAAGCATTGTTGGGTGTGTAATAGGTGCGATAGTGCTCCCGGAGATCTTCCCGTGTGAGCCGCTCGATGTCCCCCATCCAGCCGATCACCGGGCGCCGATAAGGATGGACAGCATAAGCCACGGCCCCGGCAATCTCGGCGAGCGCGGAAATCGGGTTATCTTCCGTGCGCAGGCGCCTTTCCTCCATGATCACTTTCTTTTCCGGCGTGAAAAATTTTCCGTCCAGGCGCGCATTGGCCATCCGGTCCGCCTCCAGGTCGATGGCGATGCCAATCTTTTCCCGACTCATCGTGGCGAAATAAACCGTCACATCCGACGAGGTGAACGCATTGGAGCGCCCGCCGTTTTTGGCGATGATCCGGGAGTACTCCTCAGGGCCGACCTTATCGGTCCCTTTGAACATCATGTGCTCAAGGAAATGGGATAGGCCGCTCTTGCCGTCGATTTCGTTCCTGGAGCCGACACGATACCAGACCTGAAAGGTCACCGCCGGGCTCTTGTGGTTTTCCAAAAGAAGGACCTTGAGTCCGTTCTCCAAGATGACTTCCTGAACCTCGTAGGCGCTGGCCGGACCCGGCGACGCAAGCAAGGTCGCAACAAACGCGAAAGCGACGAACATATTCCTGCGCATGGCTTTATATCGATAAGCGAACTTCCACCAAAGTGCAAGAGCGAGGCCTCTTCCCCATCGCCGATATCCCGCCAGGCCGCTAT
>JACPAM010000053.1 GCA_016180805.1 Deltaproteobacteria bacterium
AAGGCCGACGAAGAAGCCGACCGTTATCCCGATCAGGAGATAGCCAAAGGCCGGCCAGGCAAGCACCTGCCAAAATCCACTCACAAAAGCATCAAGCATGGTCATGGCGGTTCACTTTCCTAACATTTTTCTCATCCGTTCCACGATCTGCGGAGGTTGGTTGCTGACCTCTTTTGCCAGCGCGTCGAGCTCCTCGCCGGGGGTTGGGTCAATCTCGAGTTTTTTCTTCTGCGCGTCGGCCACGACCTCCGGATCGTTTACGGTCTTCGTAAACGCCTCACGGAGGATCTTGACCCGATCCTCGGGCGTGCCCGGAGAAAAAACGTAGGGGCGGCCAAAATCGCCCGCGGCGAGAACCAAAGTGGCCAGGCGCCGGTCTGCTTCCGGAGTCTTGTATTCGTCCATGAGCTCATAGATCGTCGGAACATCTTTTAATCTCGAGTCGCGCTTTTTTCCGGTTTGAACGAGGACGCGCACGAAGCCCTTCTTGCGCCAGGTGGTAAAGGGTTCCCGCGCAAAAAAGGCAGTGATCGTGAAGGAGCGACAGATCACCTCGCCGCGCTCTACGGCGAGGTCGATATCCTGCCCCGCCTGGTAGCCCATGACGATATTGAATTTGGTCCCGATCACCTCGTCCAAGAGCTTGGGAACATAGTACGCCGTAGAGGTTGTGCCCGTCGCCCCGCACTTGGGAGGCTCGGAGGCCCGGCGCACATCACCCATGGTTTTGTAGGGCGTATCAGCACGCATGTAGAGGAGGTGGTTGGAAGTCACGGGTAAATCGCGCCGATAGTCAGTCCATCAGGCTTGGCCACATTATAGACGTGGTTCGCCGCGATCAGAGAGGCTGCTCCCGGCATGTTTTGGACGATGATGTTCGGGTTCCCGGGGATGTACTTGGGCATGTGCTGCGCCATCAGGCGGGCGTAAAGATCATAGACATCCCCCGCCTTGGTGCCCACAAAGATGCTTATGGTTTTGCCCTGATAGAAAGGCGCCTGCGCATTAAGGTCTCGAATAAAGGTAAAATGTAAAATACAAATTGCAAAAGTCAAAGTCAGGGAATTCACACGACCCATTTTGCATTTTTCACGCTTCATTTTGCACGGCCTCCTTAGGATAGGCAGATCTCCTGGCGGGTGACCTTGCCGGGAAAAACGTCTCTGCATTCTCCTTCCTCGACGACGACCTCGCCGTTCACGACCACGGCCTGCATTCCCGGAGGATGGCGTTTCACCTCCGCGGCATCCACCTTGGCGGGAAGGCGCTCGCTCACGAGGTCCTGGAACCGGTCCGGATCGAAGACCGTGATGTCGGCGGGCAAGCCGGCCTTCAGCTCACCCCGGTTCAGCCTGAGCTTTTGCGCCGGCAGCCCGGTCAATTTCCACACGGCTTCCTCGAGGCTGAAGAGCCTTTTCTCCCGGTGCCAGTGCCCGATAATCTTTGCCGGGGCGCCGTACCAGAAGAAGCGGTCGAGGTGAGCGCCGGCGTCGGTTCCGATCAACCCCTGTGGGCTCTTGATCATATCGGCGAGAAGATCGAGATGGGCGTTGGCGGCTCCCTGGTAGTAACAGCGCGAGCGGAGATTGTCCTGGAGCCAGGTGTCGAAGAACGCGTCGAGCTCCGACTTGCCGCTGGTACGGGCGATCTGCTCGACGCTCTTCCCTTCGAGCGATTTCAGCTCCTCGCGCTCTACGCGGTCGAAAATGATCCTGCCCCAACCCAGCCATTCGGGGAAAACCGGCTTTCCCGCGCCTTCGACCCGTTCCTGCTCCAGCTTTTGCCGGAGGCTTTTGTCCCTGAGCTTTTCCGCAAGCGCCTCGACCGGGTTTTTTATCGCTTCCCACGTGGGGAGCCCATCGAGGAAGAAGCAGCTCTCGATGCCGAAGCGCCAGATGTGCTGGTAGGGGATGACCACCCCGTTGATGTCTTTGCCTCTCTTTTTCGCTTCTTCCATATACGCGATGGCGCGCGGCCCGTCGTTTTTTTCTCCGGGGCGCAAGCGAAACTCGTTGCCGATCATGTAAGCGTTGACCTGATCCACCAAAGCGGGAAGGCCGCTCTCCGGTTTGAGCAGATTACTGAAGGCATTGAATTGAAAGCAGCCACCATACTCGCCCGCCAGGTTCGCGAGCTCGACGATCTCGCTCTGGCTGGCGAAGGTGCTCGGCGTTCCCTCATGCACCGCTGGGCCGCCGCGCGGGCTGGTCGAAAAACCGATAGCGCCGGCTTCCATCCCCTCGCGCACCGTTTTCTTCATCTCTTCAAGCTCCTCCAGCCGGGCTTCCCGCTGGTAAGCCGCTTCCCCCATCACGGCCAAGCGTACCGGCGAGTGAGGCACGAGGGCGGCGGCGTTGATGCCCACCCTTCCTTTGAGATAACCGAGGTATTCGGGAAATGTATTCCACTTCCAGTCCTTCTCGTCCACATAGCTGTCTAAGACGCGTCGCAGGTAGGCGACCAGGACCTTCCGCGGCTCGCTACCGGACGGGACCGGGGCGCAGGATGCGCCGCAATCGCCGATCACGACGGTGGTCACACCGAAGTTCACCACCGGGTTGCCATGAGGATAAAGGACCAAGAACAGATCCATGTGCGTGTGGGGATCGATGAAGCCCGGGGCGATGGCCTTTCCCCGCGCATCGATCTCTTTTTTTCCCGATCCGAGGTTCTTTCCTATGGCGTTGATCTTTTCCCCTTCCACCGCCAGGTCGGCCTCGAATCCCGGCTTACCCGTTCCGTCTACAATCAGTCCGTTTCGAATAACCAAATCGAACGACATGCGTGCTTACCCCTTTCCTAAAGATAAAGATTAGGTTGCTTTTAGCGATTCCTACTTGGCAAGAAGTTTCTTGAGCCACTCAATCACCTCGGGCGGTTGGCTCATGACCTCCCGGGCAAGGGCCTCGAGCTCCTCGCCGCTTACCGGTTTTATCTCCCATTTCTTTTTCTTGGCTTCTTCCAGCATTTCGGGGTCTCTCAGCATCTTGGCGTAGGCCTCGCGCAGGGTCTTCACTCGGTCCCCGGCGACTCCCGGCGAAGAGACGATCGGCCATGCGCCGAAACCGCCGGCGCCGAGATAGACGGTGGCGAGTCGTCGTTTCGCCTCGGGCGTTTTGTGCTGGTCCATAAGCTCGAAGATCGTCGGCACGTCGGCTATCTTCGGATTCCGCGCGCGCGCGGTCTGGACGAGAACCCGGACGAAACCTCTTTTGTGCCAGCTCAGGAACGGTTCGCGGGCGAAGAAGGCCGCAATCGTGATGGCGCGACAGTGAACCTCACCGCGCTCGAGCGCTACGTCCTGTTCGGCCCCTCCCGGGTAGCCGGTGATAATTTTGAACTTGAGCCCCAAGGTATCGTCCAACAGCTTAGGTATGTCATGACCGCTCGTCCCCACGCCCGTGGCCGAGCAGCGGGGAGGCTCTGCGGCCTTTCGAATATCTTCAAGGCTCTTATACGGGGTATCGGCCCGCATGAACAACAGGTGGCCGTTTCGTTCGGGCGATCCGATCCAGGTGAACTTCGCCCAGTCGAATTGGACCTCCTTTCGGCCAGTGAGCTGGGCATAGTAGAGGCCGGGGGCGATCGATCCTAGAGTCAGTCCGTCGGGCTTGGCGACCACATAGACATGGTTCGCGGCGATCATCGACCCGGCGCCGGGCATGTTCTGGACGATGATATCGGGATTGCCGGGGATGTGCCGGCCAAGAAAACGGGCGTAAGTCCTGGCCCATTGGTCATGGCTGTCGCCGGCCAGATAGCCGACGACGATCCTGAGGGTCTTTCCCTGATAGAGAGGTGCCTGCGCGTGAAGCGTAGAACTCCAAATCAGAGACGACAAAAGAGCGAAAAGTAGTCTCACCATAAAATCCCGCTCCCGTTGGCTTGCTAATCGGCCAGCAGCTTTTTCATCCTTTCGATGACTTCCGGAGGCTGAGAGACCACCTCTCGAGCCAGGGACTGGAGTTCCTCGCCGCTTACCGGATCCAAAATCCATCTTCGCTTCTTCATCTCTTCGAGCAGCTCGGGCTCTTTGAGGGACTCTCTCCACGCCTCCCGCAGGATCTTCAGCCGCTCAGGCGGAACTCCCGGCGGCGCGATGAGGGGCCGGCCAAAGACGGCCGGGGCGAGGATCACCAACGCCAGGCGCCGGATCGGCTCCGGTGTCTTGTACTGGTCCATCAACTCGTAGATCGTCGGCACGTCCGGCGCGCGCTTATCTCGCTTCTTAGAGGTCTGGATAAGAACCCGGACGAAGCCCTTCTTCATCCAGCTCACGAAGGGCTCCCGGCCGTAGAACGTGCTGATAGTCAAGCTCCGGCAGTGGACCTCGCCTCGTTCCACCGCCACATCTTGCTCGGCGCCACCTTTGTACCCCAAGACGACGTTGAACTTGAGCCCGAGGGTTTCGCCGAAGAGCTTGGGCATGTAATGGCCCGAGGTGCCGGTGCCGGTGGCGGCACACTTGGGCGGCTCCTTTGCGTTGCGGATATCCTCGATGGTTTTGTAAGGGGTATCCGCGCGCATGAACAGCAGGAACTCGGTTTGTTCCGGCGTCCCGATCCAGGCGAACTTCGCCCAGTCGAATTGGCTTTCCTTGCTCCCCAGGAGCTGATCGAAGTACAGAGCTGGACCGATCGCCCCGAGTGTCAGCCCATCCGGCTTGGCGACGTTGAAAACGTAGTTCGCCGCAATCCTTGCCCCCGCCCCCGGCATGTTCTGCACGATCACGTTGGGGTTTCCCGGGATGTGCTTGGGCATGTGGCGGGCAAACATCCGCGCCGCGAGATCGTAACCGTCGCCGGATAAGTATCCGACCACGATTCTGATGGTCTTTCCCTCATAGAAAGGGGCCTGGGCCCGGACGTTCGGGCTGAAGACCAGGAACACAAAAATAGTAAGAAAGAGCCATGGCATCATAGTGACCCTCGCTAGTTACGGCTTCATGATTTTTTTGACCCGCTCGATGACGTCGGGAGGTTGATCCATGATTTTTTGCGTGACGGCCTCAAGCTCTTCACCTGTGGAAGGGGCTATATCCATCTTTCCCTTCTTCGCATCTGCCACAAGCTCGGGATCCTTCATCGCCTTGGCATGGGCCTCGCGTAGGGTCCGCACGTGCTCTGGGGGCGTTGCGGGAGGAGCAAAAAGCGGGCTGCCAAATTCCTCTGCTCCCAGTAGCACCTCTACGACCCGGCGGCTCATTGGTTGTGTCTGGTGTTTGTCCATCAACTCATGGATCGTAGGGACATCGGGCGCCCGCGGATCCCGTGTTCTCCCGGTTTGGATGAGAAGGCGCACGAACCCCTTTTTGCGCCAGGTGTTGAAGGGCTCGCGGCCAAAGAAGGGATCGACGCTCAGGGCCCGGCAAACCACCTCACCTTTTTCCACCGCAAGATCGATTTCAGCGCCACCGGGATAACCCAAAACAGAGCCGAATTTGGCCCCCAAGGCCTCTTCCAGGAGCCTAAGCGTCAGATAACCCTGGCTTGCCGTGCCCGTTTCGCCGCACTTGGGCGGCTCCTTGGCTTTCATGACATCTTCCATGGACTTGAATGGCGCGTCTGCGCGCATATAGACCACCTGGTGCCTCTTATCTTGCGTGCCGATCCAGTTGAATTTGCGCACATCGAACTTCGCCTCTTTACGGCCGACCAGTTGGTCCATGTA
>JACPAM010000054.1 GCA_016180805.1 Deltaproteobacteria bacterium
GCTCTGCTCCTTACAGCCAATCTCAACGATGCACGTTCCTCTTACCGAATCCTCCGGTTCCCGTCAATAATGATTATGCTTTTCGACCATCCCGGCTTCGGCTATCCTTTGTGCCTGTGAAAGGCGAAGCCTAACATGGGCTGCCAGGATTCGCGCACGCTCCATACGATCGGTCACTCGACAAGGACCATCGAGGTCTTTCTCGAGCTTTTAGAAGCGCACCGCATCGAACTCCTCGTCGATGTGCGCCGTTGGCCGACATCGCGCCGCTTTCCCCACTTCGCCCGCGAAGCGCTCGCGGCTTCTCTGAAAGCGGAAGGCGTGGATTATTTATGGCGGGGCGATCTCGGCGGCTTTCGAAAGCCCGCGCCCCAATCGCCGAACTCGGCCTGGAAGACCGGCGCCTTTCGGGCCTACGCGGACTTCATGTTGACTGCGGCCTTCGACGATATCCTGCGCGCCGTCGAGCAGTATGCGGAAAGGCAGCGCACGGCCGTCATGTGCGCCGAGGCCGTACCCTGGCGCTGTCATCGCCAGCTACTCTGCGACGCTTTTCTCGTGCGAGGCTGGTCCGTCCGGCACATCCTGGAGCGCGGCTGCGAGGAGCACAAGCTTCCGCCTTTCGCCAAACCCACCGGAACAAAAATCTACTACCCCGCTCTGTAAGCCCGCGTTGGCGACCGAGGGGAGCGCGAGCGAGGCTGCGGAAGTGGAAATGGTTCATGAAGTTTGACTTCGCCCTTGCTGATGAAAGCCCGAGGGGGACGAGGAGGAAGGCCGCGGACGTCTTTGTCCGCGACCGAGAGGAGCGCGAGAGAGGCTGCGGACGTCCGATTACAAACAGCACGACTCATGGCACGAACCCATCGGCCGCAGCCGAGAGCGCGCTTCCCGAGGGAGCCTACTCCATCGGCCGCGGCCTGATAACTCGGCCCCCGAGGAGCTTTCAGATGCCCCCCGTCAAAGGCCTCTGATGCGTTCCCCGAGGGAGCCCTTTTTTACGTGGTCGCCGATTTCGCGATCGCCTCCAGCACGCGTTCTGCGGTTAGCGGCAATTGCTGGATTCGCACCCCGATCGCCTCTTCTACCGCATTGGCGATGGCCGGCGCAGTGGGCGCCAGCACAGGTTCCCCGATCCCTTTGGCGCCGTACGGGCCCTCGGGGTCCGGGACCTCCACCATAATCGGCACGATCTCCGGCACGTCCATGGCGGTGAACATCTTATAGTCGTGCAGGTTAGGATTCAGAATGCGGCCATTCTCCACGAGAACTTCCTCGGACACGGACAGGCTGATCCCGTGTACCGCTCCGCCCTCTATCTGGCCGCTGCAGGTGACCGGATTGATCGCTTTCCCCACATCGTGAGCCGCCACGAGCTTGAGAACCTTCACCTGCCCGGTTTCCCGGTCCACCTCAACCTCCGCGCCGTGAGCCCCGTACATCCAAAAAATGCTCGGCGCAGACCACATGCCGCCACCTTCACCCACCTGCGGATAGTAAAACCCTCGGCCAAGTACACTCCCGCCAGCAGCGTAACACCTTGCGATCAGCGCCGAATAGGCGAGCGTCTTCCCAGGCTGGCTTCGAACCCTCACGCAGCCGTCCCCAACTTCGATCTCATCATCTCTGCAGTACCACAGTTGGGTCCCGAGCCGCGCGAGTTGCTGTTTGGCGTCCTGGGCTGCCAGCTTTACCGCATTTCCCATATGGAATGTGCTGCGGCTCGAGGTGGTCGAGGCATCGAACGGCGTCGTATCCGTGTCTGGAAACGAAACCGTTATCTTGTTCGTCGCAATCCCCAACTCCTCCGCCGCGATCTGGCTCAAGATGGCCCTGGCGCCCTGCCCGATCTCGACCGTGCTCGTCAGCAGGTTGACCGTGCCATCCTGGTTGATGCTCACGTGAGCGGCGCTTCCGGACGGGGTTTTCGTGTTCTTGAACGTGCACGCGATTCCCTTCCCTCTCCCCGGAGCGGATTTCTCCCCCCACCTGAGCTCCGCCGCCACGCGCCGCAGGCATTCCTCCAGGCCCACCGCCTGGGCCGGTTGCCCAGTAGGCAACGGGTCCCCTTCTCTTAGGAGGTTCTTCAGCCTGAACTCGACCGGGTCGATTCCCAACCGCCGGGCGATCATATCGGTCTGCGACTCGTAAGCCCACGTAACCTGAGGGATACCGTAGCCACGATAGGCCCCTGCTATCATCTTGTTGGTATAAACACAGTAACCAACCAGGCGCAGATGAGGGATACGGTAGGGACCGCCCGCCGGGATCGTGGACTGCTTCACCACGGTCGGCCCTTTTTCCGCATAGGCTCCCGTATCCCAGTAGCCCACCACTTCCCTGGCCACCAAGGTTCCGTCCCTCTTGACGCCCGTCTTGATCGTGAAAACAGCCGCGTGCCGAACCAGCGTAGCCGTGAACACTTCTTCCCGGGTCATGAGACAAAGCTACGGACAAAGGCTCGGCTTTCAATCCACCCTTGCCGCCGAAGCCGCCACCCAGATAAGGCACAATCACACGCACGCCGGTTAAGGGAAGCCCGAGCGCGTCTGCCAAGTCTTTCCGCAGGCGGTGAGGGCCGTCGTTATGAGTCCACACGGTCACCTTACCATCGGTTCCCCATTGGGCGATGGTGCAGTGGGGCTCAATCTGCCCGTGCTGGACCGCGTGGATCGAAAAAGTATCCTCAAAGATATAATCAGACTCCGCAAAGCCCCGCTCGACATCGCCTTGTCTCTCTTCGGAATAGTGCACGATATTGGTATTCGGCACGGGGTTGACCGCCCCGAGATGCTCATAGTCACCCAGATGTTCATGGACAAGCGGAGCGCCCGGCTGAGCCGCGGCCACCGGATCGAAAACGGCCGGCAGTTCCTGGTACTCGACCTTGATTAACTTTATGGCTTCCTCGGCGATGCTCTCTTCGAGCGCCGCAACCGCCGCTACCGGCTCGCCAACGTAGCGCACGCGCTCCCGAGCCAGAAAAGGCATGTCCCTCACCGCTTCTCCCCCGAGGAAGCCGAGCTCCTGGCCGGTCACGACAGCCACGACTCCGGGAACCTTCAGGGCCGCCGCCGCGTCGACCGAAAGGATGCGAGCATGGGGAAGCGGACTTCTCAAAACGCGCCCATAAAGCATGCCCGGAAGGCGGAGGTCGGCGACATAGGTGGCCGAGCCGGTCACTTTCTCAACCGCATCGGACCGTACCAGCGACTCGCCAACCGCTGCTTGGGCCATCTCATCTCTCCCCGCGCAAGTCGTGTCCGCTAACCGCTGACGCGCTGGCGCTCATGATCGCGCGCACGATGCGCACATAGCCGGTGCAGCGGCAGAGATTTCCCGCAATGGCACGGCGCACCTCTGTCTCGGTCGGGCACGGATTTTCACGCAAGAGCCCCTTCGCGCTCATCAACATCCCGGGGGTGCAGAAGCCGCACTGCACGGCGCCCTCTTGGACAAAACCCTGCTGCACCGGGTCGAGTTCCTCGCCTTGCGCCAATCCTTCGACGGTCATCACGCCAGCACCGTCCGCCTCCACGGCCAGCACCAGACAGGCATTCACCGCCTTCCCCCCCAACAGCACCGTGCACGCGCCGCAATCTCCCGCCGCGCACCCTTCTTTAGTCCCGGTAAGCCCGAGACCGTCCCGCAGAACATCGAGCAAGGTATCGTTGATTCTCACCTCGATCGCATAGCGCGCTCCGTTCACCGACACCGCGATCTCTCTCTTTTTCACCATACGCATTCTCCCGAAAGCTCCTCGGGGGCCGAGCCATCAGGCCGCGGCGAGGGGACTGGCTCGCTTGCGTGCCTGTCCCCGTCAGGAAGCTCCCTCGGGGATCGCGCTCTCGGCTGCGGCCGATGGGTTTGTGCCATAAGTCGTACCGTTTGTAATCGGACGTCCGCAGCCTCGCTCGCGCTCCCCTCGGTCACGGCAAACGGCCGTCCGCGGCCTTCCTCCTCGTCCCCCTCGGGCTTCGAAGTGAAAGCGTGCTGGAAAACTCTCACGCCGCCGCATGCTCCCGGGCAAGCGCAAGCTTCACTGCCCGTTTAAGCAAGATGCCCACAAGATGGCGCCGGTAACTCCCACTCGCCCGCACATCGCTGATCGGCTTAGCTTCCCCGCATGCCTCCTCGGCTGCCTTCTCCACGGAGCGCTCGTCGATCGCGCCAATCAGCGCGACCTCGGCGCGCCGCGCCCGCATCGGTGTTGGAGCCACGGCCCCAAGAGCCACTCTGGCATCGCGGCAGCTCCCATCGCCATCGAGCTTGAGAGCGACGGCGACCCCTACCACGGCGATGTCCATGGCCTGCCGAGGCCCAAACTTGATATACGCGGTCCTGGTTCCGGGCGCAGACGGCGGAATGCGAATAGCGGCGAGAATCTCTCCCTGCTCCATAACCGTCTTCCCGGGACCGGTGAAAAACCGCTCCGCAGCGACGATCCTTGTGCCCGACGCGGACAGGATTTCCATCTCGGCGTCCAGGACGAGAAGCGCCGGTGTCGTATCCGCCGCGGGCGAGGCGTTGGCAACATTGCCGCCGATGGTCCCGAGGTTTCTGATTTGCACCGAGCCAATCGTCCCGGCGGCTTCGCTTAAAACCGACGATGCCCGCCTCACCGCGGCACTGGTCTCAACTTCGTAGAGCGTGGTGGTCGCCCCAATCCTCAGTCCGCCGTCCGGCAGCGAGCCGATGCCTCCGAGATCAGCGATCCTTTTGATGTTGATCAGGCACTCTGCGTGCAATCCCTTCTCCCGCATAGCGATGAGAAGATCCGTGCCGCCTGCCAACACTCGACCTGCCGGCCCTTGCTCACGCACCAACTGGAGCGCTTCCTCCTGCGTCCTGGGGGCGAAGTAGTCGCGAAAAGGTAAATACTTTTGCATCCTGGCCTGTGTTTTTTCGATCGTGAACGGGAGCTTGATCGAGCCAACAAATTCCAAGTGCCAACTTTTACGCAAGTTCTATGCCAGACAGGCGCTTCAGCTATCTGTGGTCAGGCGGGCAAACCAAGGTCGAGAACTACCGAGGAGCTGATTATGAGGAGCCACCAGGCGACCAAGGAGTGATTCACCAATAATAGTTCATGAAGTTTCACTTCGCCCTCGCGGATGAAAGCCGGGACCCGCTCCGCGAAGCCCGAGGGGGACGAGACGGAAGGCCGCGCACGTGCTTGTCCGCGACCGAGGGGAGCGCGAGCGAGGCTGCGGACGTCCGATTACAAACGGTACGACTTATGGCACAAACCCATCGGCCGCAGCCGAGAGCGGGCTTCCCGAGGGAGCTTAGTCCATCGGCCGCGGCCTGATGGCTCGGCCCCCGAGGACTTTTCAGAGAAATACGGGCGAGGGGTTGAAACTAACTAAAAATAGGAACAAAAGGCGGGGGAATTCTTAAACATGAAAAAACGGCTCCGGTGAGACGATCTCTTTCACGCGCTCAACCGGAACTCTCCACCCGCTTGCGCGAAATAGCCTCCCAAAGCCCCGGCAGGGATCGTGACGATATAGGCCACGATCTCGTACCAATAAGGAAGCGGATTAGCCTCTCCTAGCATGGACATTTGGAGCGCGCCGAGAACGAGCGATACGACACCCACCAGCGCGCCGTGCTTTATCTGGTCGGCTTTGGCGAGGCGGCCCGCAACGTACCCTCCCAGTGCAGTACAAAAAGCACCGATGACGGAAAGGGCGATGAGCGCCTCCGGGGACGATAGCATTTCGCCCACGGCCTTCTCGAAGGCCTCTTGAGACGGACCTCCTCCTTCCAGGGGCTCTTTCATGAAAAAGAAGATCAGATAGAGGATGGTGAAAGCATAAGTGGCCAGGTAATCGACGACAGCGCCGACAATGATCGGGCGAATCTTGACTCCGGTAAAAAACCCGCGCGGCTCTATCGGAGGAGGTGACTGCTGCGGTTGGTAACTACGGGCCATGGCTTCCTCCTTACCAAATCTCCCCCAATTATCCAAACCCCATCCAACTTTCTCAAGGGGGGAAGAAAATTTCACTGATTCAGCAAGGCCACCGCGACCATCCCCACGAGAAGGCCGAGCGTTTTGCTCAAATTCTTACTCTTGCAACTCAACTTCAAGTCTTTTCCAAGATTTAGAAAAAAGGGCGAGCTTCGAGCTCGGGAAAGCGATAATTCTCCATGTGGTAGCCCTGGCATAAAATTTGCCAACCTTTTTCCGGTATCTCTATTCAAGTTTCCATAATGCTGTTTTGGCTCCACGACCCGGGCCGGTATCTGGTCACGAGGCGAGGCACGCGACCCCGGCGTCCATGAGTTGGGAAGGAGCCCGCATCATTTGCCACGGAGGAGATCGGCATGTCTGATTTTTATGCGGTAGGAAAATCTGTAGCGCGCGTGGATGCCTTCGCCAAAGTGACCGGTGAAGCCCTCTACAGCGCAGACGTGATCCTGCCCGGGATGCTTTACGGCATGGCTAAGCGCTCCCCCCATCCGCATGCTCGCATCGTGCGCATCGATACCCGGCAAGCCGAAGCTTTGCCTGGCGTTAGAGCGGTGATTACGGCTAAGGACGTCTCCGACATCCTGGTCGGACTGAGGCTCAGGGACGTGCCGATCCTGGCCCGGGAGGAGGTGCGGTTTGTGGGGGAGAAAGTGGCGGCTGTGGCTGCGGTGGATGAAGAGACGGCGCGGGAGGCCGTCAAGCTGATCGATGTCGAGTACGGGGAGCTGCCAGCGGTGATCCACGTGGAAGAGGCCATGAAGGAGGGTTCGATCCTTGTCCATGAGAATCTCCATACCTATTCAGGTCTCCCAGCCCCGGCAAAAGGAACAAACATTTTTTTCCACGATACCTTCTCCAAGGGGGACACGGCTAAGGGGTTTGCTGAGGCCGATCTGGTTTTCGAGCACACCTTCACGACTCCAATCGTCCATCAGGGGTACATGGAGACCCACGCCGCCTTGGTTGACGTCTCTCCGGACGGCAGCGTGACCGTGTGGAGCTCCAATAAGGTGCCTTTTCGAGTGCGCAGCATGATGGCGGAAATTATCGGGGCGCCGATTACCCGGGTGAGGGTTATCCCCAGCTTCGTGGGGGGAGATTTCGGCGGCAAAGGCATGGTCTTTGACGAGCCCCTGTGCTACTACCTCGCGCTCAAATCCCGCCGTCCTGTCAAGATGGTCATGTCTCGCGAAGAGGAGTTCCTCGCTGGTAGCCCGCGCCACCCAAGCATCATCCGGCTCAAAGCAGGCGTCACCAAATCAGGCGAGCTTGTAGCCTGGGAGGCGAAAGCGGTTTTCGACTCCGGGGCCTACGCGGCCTATAAGCCACAGGTGGGACTGGGCGGCACAAAGAAGCTGGCCGGCACCTATCGCATCCCTCATGTGCGCATCGATTTGCCGTGGAATCGTTCATGGACATGATCGCCTCATACCTGAAGATCGACCCGTTCCGCTTTCGCTGGATAAACGCTCTTGACGAAGGAGACCTCTCGCCCACAGGGGAGCCCTGGAAGGGAATTAACCTCAAGGAGACTATGACTGCCGCCGTCGAGGCGAGCAGTTGGGGCAAGCCTAAGCCCGACAAGCACTACGGCATCGGCATTGCCTGTGCGGAGAGACCCACAGGGACAGGGGAATCGAGCGCTGTGGTCATCGTCAACGGAGACGGCAGCGTCAATATCATCTCCGGCTCCTCAGATCCGGGGACAGGCTCCCGCACGATCCTCTGTCAGATCGTAGCCGAAGCCCTCAAGGTCCCCATGGACCGGATCACCATCAACCTGGTGGACACGGATTCAGCCCCCTTCGATCAGGGCGCTGGGGCAGGAAGAACAACCTTCGTCGCCGGGCTCTCCGCATACCACGCCGCTCTCGAGGTAAGGAAGGAACTTGTTCAGCAAGCCGCCAAGATTTTGAATTGCCCGCAGGAACAAGCCCAGGAGCTGATCGAAACCCGCGACGGGTTCCTATTCATGAAATCGGATCCGGGTAAGAAAACCTCGTACGCTCAAGCCGTGAAGGCGTCCAAAAAGTCTCAGCTCATGGCCGAGGAGACATTTTCCTCAAACGAGATGGACGATACCTGTTTTGCGACTCACATTGCCGAGGTGCAGGTGGATCCCGAACGGGGAGTCGTCGATGTCCTGCGCATCACGGCTGCTCACGACATCGGCTTCGCCATCAACCCGGCAGCCGCCGAGGGACAGATCGAAGGGGGAGTTCTTCAGGGGGTCGGCTTTACCCTACTGGAAGAGATGCGGCGCACGGAGGGGAAAGTAGCAAACCCGACCCTGACCGACTACAAGCTGTGCACGCCGCGGGATGCGCCCGAGATCGTCCCTTTGCTGATCGAGGGAGCGCCCGGTGCAGGCCCCTTCAACGCCAAGGCCATCGGCGAGACCCCCACGTGCCCTGTCGCCGCAGCCGTGGCCAACGCGGTCTACGACGCGGTCGGGGTGAGGATCACGGATCTGCCGATCACCGGGGAAAAGATCGTAAAGGCCCTCAAAGAGTCAGGAGCCGTTCGCCAGATGGCCGTCACCCGGAGAAAGGAGCGCGAACATGAGATTTGAGCTCTTGCAGCCCCGAAGCCTCCCTGAAGCCCTCGGGATGAAGAAAAGCTACGGCGAGAAAGCCAAGGTTTTGGCTGGGGGGACCGATTTTTTGGTCCTTCTAAAGGATGAAAAACTGAAAGCAGAAATGGTCATGAGTCTCAGCGGGGTCCGCGACCTGAACTTCATCCGTGTCGAGGAGGGACGGGGAGTCACGCTGGGCGCCCTCGCCACCCATGGGGCTGTGGCGGCTTCCCCGATTATCCGGCAGAAGCTCCCCGACCTGGCGGAAGCCTGCTCCCAGGTAGGCTGCGTCCAGATCCAAAACCTCGCAACCGTGGGAGGGAACCTATGCAATGCCTCTCCGGCTGCCGATGCCGCTCCGCCTTTGCTGCTCGCCGATGCGATGCTCACTCTTGCCAGCACGGGGGGGGAGAGAAGGGTCTCGATCCACGACTTTTTCCTGGCACCGCGCCAGACCGTTCTTAAACCCGATGAGATTCTGAAAGAAATTTTCATACCGGAGATCTCAGGTCGACGGGGCGCAACCTACCTAAAAGTAGGGCGGCGCAGAGCGATGGAGATCGCCATCGTCGGAGTCGGCGTCGCCGTTCACTTGAACGGCTCGGATCGAATCGTCTCCGAATGCCGGATCGCGATGGGGTCGGTTGCTCCCACTCCGGTGCGCGCCCGCCGCGCGGAAGCGATCCTCAAAAACCAGGAAATCACCGACAAACTCGTTGAAGACGCTGCCGAAGTGGCGGCCGAGGAGGCGCGCCCGATCTCGGATATCCGCGCCGGCGCGGAATACCGTCTGGAC
>JACPAM010000113.1 GCA_016180805.1 Deltaproteobacteria bacterium
CTGCTTCCCCCACAAAGAAAAAGCCCGATCCCCTAAGCAGACGAACTCATTCGTCTGATAGAGAATCGGGCTCCCGTCCTCAGTCCGACCCGTGCTCGGGCAGATCCTTTACCCCATCAACGGGGCAACTTCCATATTCCCTTCTGCCCTACCTACTCGAAATGGTTAGACGAAAAAAGCAGAAAAAAATTCGAGCTAGACCCTTTTTCGCTTGCGGGCAACGTAATCGACGAGGAGGTATTCGCCCAGGCGGTCGGGGCGAGTGTAGAAGGCCCGGCCTCGATTGATGCGGGTCATTTCATCCACGAAGCCTTTGAGAACCGGGCTATCGTCGAGCATGAAGGTGTTGATAATGATCCCCCGGCGCGTGACCCGCTCGGCCTCGCGCAGGGTCTCCTCGGCCGCTCTCTGGCTGATCCCGCCGAAGCTCAGCGGCCACTCGCAGTAGAGCCTTCCCTGGCGGCAGTAGGCGGTGGGCTGGCCGTCGGTAATGACGATCATCTGCTGGTTCTGGCTCGGCCGGCGGTCCAGAAGCTCGGCGGCGAGGTGCAGACCGTCCTGAAGGTTCGTGAAGGGGTCCCCCATGTTCCATGTCGCCTCGGGGAGATCCTTGGGCTTGAGCTCGACGGCGCGAGTGAAAAAGCCCACGATTCCGAAATAGTCCCTGGGGTGCATGGACCTGACCAGAGTCTCCATCGCCAGCGCCACTTTCTTGGCGGCAGCAAACCTCCCCTCCCAGCTCATCGACCAACTCATGTCCAGGAGCAGGACCGTCGCCGCGCGTGTCGAGCGCTCCGAATCGTACACGTAGAAATCTTTTGGTCGGAGCCGGATCGGCACCCCGCCGTTGTTGAACAGCGCGTTCTTAAGCGTCTGGATCATATTCAGGTGCAGGGGATCGCCCTGCACGTAAGGACGGCTCTCTTCGGTAAGAAGCTCATGCGAGCCGCGCGACCTCAGCGGGTGCCGCCCCGCCGCGTCGCGGCGCAGCTTCTGGTAAATGTCGCGCAGAGCGAGCTGGCCGATCCGCCTCACCCCCCGCGGCGTCAGCTCGAACCGATCGCCCCGATCGATCACATAGCCCCCCTCTTCCAGGAGAGATTCCATGCGCGCCACGCCTTCGAAGTCCTGCTTGGCATTGTCGCCCAGAAGCTTCTCCAGCAGGTCGGCGTTCACATCCTCGAGGTTCATGCTCGAGAGCTGGCTTTCGAGACGGCGTAGCTCCTCCAAGCGATCCAGGAGCTCCTGCGCCTCTTCCAGATCGAGGGGCGTTTGCCCGCGGAAGAGACTCCCCTCCCGCCGCATCGCTTGCTCCAGCCGGCGAATCTGCTCCAGCTTCGAGAGCAGAGCCTCAAAATCCGCCTTGGCCTTCTCGTCTTCGAAGTCATAAGAGGCAAGCTTCTCGATGGCGTCGCTCGCCTTTTCGGGCAGCCGATCGAGAAACTCCTCCTTCTCATCGATCCCGACCTTCGTGTCGCGCAGATCCCTTAGCGTCCGGCGCTCCCGCTCCACGACCGAGCGGAGTTCCTGATCGACCCGGTCGAGGGCCGACTGGGGCCGGTAGCGATCGTACAGACGCCTTAGCTCGCGCGTCAGTTGCTGCATCAGATCTTCCAGGCCGGCCGCCTTTTTCTCCCCCTGCTTCATGCCCCGCTGCTTGAGCCGGCGCATCGCCTGCTGCAGGTCGCCCGTTTCATTCATGTAGTCGTTGAGCTGTTCGAAAACGCTCTCGGCGTCCAACGAGTTCGCCGTGGAGCGATTCCAGCGACTGTATCGAATCCGAGGCATAGGTTAAACTTCACCCTTTCCCTACCCTCCCCCTTCAAGGGAGAGGGAAAGGGTGAGGGTTACTTACCGTAGGTAACCCTTCCTCCCTCCACTTCCTTGTTCAGCTTTTGATGCAGATGCAATCCTTCCATGATAAACTCGGTCGCCGAGGCCATCAAGGCGGGAGACTCCATCGGCCCCAGCGCGCGAATCGCCTCTTTCAATCCCGGAATCTCTTTGATCCCTTCCAGGTAGTCTTTCGACGGCATCCCGTCCGACACCTCCACGCCCCATCCGGAATTGAAATATTCGACCACTTTCTGCAGCGCGCTCACCGTAACATACTGGTCGAACACTTTCACGATCGCTCGGTTCAGCAGCTTTTGCACCAGCTCGTCCTCTTTGCGATCCTCGCCCATGTACTCCATCTCGATCTTGCCGCTCGTCGAAGCCAGCAGACAGTGCAGGTCGCTGATGCGCGGAACGACCTCCGACTCCCGGAGCCTGAGGGCCCGCTTTTCCGCGTTGCTGATCATGCTCTCGTAGTTGTTGATCGTGACGCGCACGCTGACGCCGGAGGACTGGTTGATCTCGTTCGACTTGCGCGCCTCGAACGTCAGGTGGGCGATGATCTCCTTCATGAACTGAGGCATGCGGACCGTGAAACTCCGCTGGTCCAAGGAGATGGCCTCCTGCTCCATGATCGCGATCTCGTCCTGGAGCGACCGCGGATAGTGGGTGCGGATCTGCACGTCGAAGCGGTCCTTGAGCGGCGTGATGATCCGGCCTCGGCTCGTGTAGTCTTCCGGGTTCGCGCTGGCCACGATCATGACATCCAACAGAAGACGGATCTTGTATCCCTTGATCTGCACGTCCTTCTCTTCCATGAGATTGAACAGCCCCACCTGCACCTTCTCGGTCAGGTCGGGAAGTTCGTTGATCGCGAAGATCCCGCGATTGGTGCGGGGGATCAATCCGTAATGAATGGTTTCCTCGTCCGCCAGGTATCTCCCCTCGGCCACCTTGATCGGATCGATCTCTCCGATGATATCGGCGATGGACACGTCCGGGGTCGCCAGCTTCTCTCCGTACCGGTGGTCCCGACCGATCCATTCGATGGGCAGCGCATCTCCCTCCTGTTCGAGGCGGCGCCTGCATCTGCGGCAGATCGGGTTGAACGGGCTGTCATTGATCTCGCATCCCTGGATGATCGCAATGCGCTCGTCGAGAAGGGAGACCAATCCGCGAATGATGCGGGACTTGGCCTGTCCCCGCTCCCCGAGAAAGACCATGTGGTGACCCGAAAGGACTGCGTTTTCGATTTCCGGGATCACCGTGTCATCGTAGCCGATAATGCCCGGCAAAATCCGGGTGCCGCTCTCGAGATACTGCACCAGGTTCTTGCGCATCTCCTCGCGCACGGAAAGTACCGGATAACCGCTCTTTTTCAGCTCCCCCAGAGTTTTCACCTGCTTCACGCTTGCATGCCTCCCCGCACTAAATTGGCTCCTTGATCCGCGCACCGCCGCCTTGGCCTTCCCTCTCCCGATAAGCCTTGATCTCCCCCTCCAAGGACGCGATCGCCCTATCCTTCTCCCGGAGCGCCCTCTTTAGCGACCACTGATCGAGCAGAAAACCCAGCCCTGCCAGCACGACCCCGAGAAGAACCGCGAACAGCACGAGCAAGAAGAGCGGAATCGGCGGGGTCTCCAGGCCGAAGTAGTAGCGCAGCCGCAGCGGCTCGGCGTTCTCCATGGCGAAGGTGATTCCAATGATAAACAACAACGTGACGAAAATCGTTTTCAATACTTTAATCATTTTAGCAGATTAAAACGTCTCAAAGTAGGGCCTGAGCCGATCGTAGCTCTCCAACAGGTATTGCGGGATCACCCGGACTTCTCCGATCACGGGCATGAAGTTCGTATCCCCATCCCAGCGGGGCACGACGTGCCAGTGGAGATGGTCCTCGACTCCGGCGCCGGCGCAGCGTCCGAGATTCATCCCCAGGTTGATCCCTCCGGGGTTGAGCACGGTCACAATGATATCCACTGACTTGCGCAACGCCTCGCACAAGTCGCCGTACTCACCGGTCGACAACACGGAGAGCTGCTTCTCATGCCGCTTCGGCGCAAGCAGGAGGTGGCCGGCGTTGTACGGATACTTATTCAACATGATGAGCGTGTGGCGCGTCTCGGCCAACACCAGATCCGAGCGTCGATCCGCACCTTTGAGCTTGTCGCAGAAGATACACCCTTCCCGCTTGGTCTCGTCATCGATATAGCTCATTCTCCAGGGAGCCCAGATGTGCTTCATCCGGTCTCCTTGTCCCCCACACCTTTGCCGTCGACCCTCAACCGCAGTTCTTTCCCGACCTTGAAAAACGGGACTCTCTTGGCCGACACTGAAACCATGGCCCCGCTCTTTGGGTTTCGCCCTTCCCGCGCCCGGCGGTGCTTCACCACGAAGCTCCCGAACCCCCGAATCTCGATCCTCTCCCCTTGCTCCATGGCGCTCACCATGGAATCGAATATGGAGTTGACGATCACCTCAGCATCGCGGCGCGAGAGGTGAGGAAACCTCTTGTTGACCTCATCAATCAAATCTCGCTTCGTCATGATTCTCCCCCGCGGAAAAATTTCTCAGTTGCCTGCCAGTATCCATCGTTTGGCACCCTATTGCATGAGCACCGGAGACCACTCGTAGCGAAGCCACCATCGCTCCCGTCCGCCGAGCGGCCCGCCCAGAACTGAAAAGAGGAGCTTCTCCCACCAGCTTCTCGAATCGCCACGGAAGTACACGACCTGCGGAACGCCCTCGATCCCGGCGCGCTGCGCGGCGAAATCGATGGCATCCTCAAGGTTCCCGAGCTGGTCCACCAAGCCCATCTCCTTTGCCTGTTCTCCGGAAAAGACTCTACCATCGGCGAGCTCGCGCACCCTGGCCTCGGGCATTTTTCTCCCCTTCGCTACGGCGCTGACGAATTGCCCGTGCACGTTGTCCACCAGCCCCTGCAAGATGGCACGACCCTCCGGAGTCAGCGCTCGCAACGGCGAGCCCACATCTTTGTGCGGCCCGCTCTTGATCGCGTACCCTTTAAGCCCCAGCTTCTTCATCAGCTCTTCGATGTTGCCCAGTTCCATGATCACCCCGATCGACCCCGTGAGCGTTCCAGGGTTGGCCACCACCCGGTCGCAGGCGCTGGCGATGTAGTATCCGCCGGAGGCGGCCACGGATCCCAGCGAGGCGACGACGGGCTTTTTCTTTCTGACCTTGCCGATCTCCTCGTAGATCTCCTGCGTCGGCGCCACCGCGCCCCCCGGAGAGTCAATGCGCACGACCACCGCCTTGATGCCTCTGGCTTCGGTAAATCGCTTGAGCCCCTGGATCGCCTCCCGCGAGCCGTCGATCGAGCCTTCGATCTCCAACACCCCAACGGTGTCTCCGCCAACGAGGGTGAGCACCCCGATGTCGCCCCCGGTCAGGTAGGCATAGAAAAACAAGGCGAAGGAGAAAAGGACGATGGACACGAAAAGAATCCCCACCCCTTTGATCAGCTTCCTGAGCATCGCACTTCCCAAACCCGGGCTACGCGTTTCCCCCTTTTCTCTTGGGCACCGGCCGGGCTTCCTCATCCCGGTCGAGCCTCAGCTCCTCGTTAAGGATCGATTCAAAAGAGAATCGCCCGGCTTCCTTCTCCCTCCTGAGATAGTCCTCCATCTCCTGGCGCTCCTCGGACTTCTTAAGCGCGCGGATGCTAAGACCGATCTTCCTTTCCTGCGGGACCACGTGGATGACCTCCGCCTCGACGTGGTCGCCGACCTTGAAAAGACTCGCGGGCTTGTCGATGCGCTCCGTGCTCAGCTGCGATACATGGATCAGCCCCTCGACGCCCTCCTGGAGGCGCACGAACACGCCGAAATCGGGCACGCTCGTCACCTCTCCCTTGATCCTGGCGCCCACAGGGTAGCGCTCGGCGATGGTCTGCCACGGATCGGTACTAAGCTGCTTGATCCCCAGCGAGAGACGCTCGTTCTGCACCTCCACGCCCAAAACCTTAGCCTCCACGACGTCCCCCTTCTTGTAGAGCTCCGACGGATGCTTGATTTTTTTCGTCCAATGGAGGTCTGAGATGTGGACCAGGCCATCGATCCCCTCGGCAACCCCCACGAAGATGCCAAAATCGGTGATGTTGCGCACCGGACCTTTGATGACGCTGCCCACGGGATAGCGCTCCTTGAGTTCTTCCCAAGGATTGGGCATGACCTGCTTGAGCCCCAGCGAGATGCGGCGATGGGCCGCATCCACGTTGAGCACGGCGACTTCGACGACTTCACCGACCTGCAGCACCTTGGAAGGATGGGGAACCTTCTTGGTCCAGGACATCTCGGAGACGTGGATCAGCCCCTCAACCCCCTTCTCCAGCTCGACGAAAGCGCCATAGTCGGTCAGGCTCAACACCTTGCCGCGCACCCGCAATCCGACCGGATAACTCTCATCGACCGAGTTCCAGGGATCGGGCAAGAGCTGCTTCATCCCCAGCGAGATCCGCTCGCGCTCCGGATCGAACTTGAGGACGACGACCTTGATGCGGTCGCCGACCTTGAGAACCTCGGAGGGATGATTGATCCGCCCCCAAGAGATGTCGCTGATGTGCAGGATGCCGTCGATGCCTCCCAGGTCGACAAAGGCCCCGTATCCGGTGATGTTTTTTACCGCGCCCTCGAGGATCACGCCCTCCTCCAAAACTTTGAGCACCTCTTTCTTGAGCGCCTCGCGTTCCTTCTCCAGCAGCACCCTGCGCGAGAGCACGACGTTGCCGCGCTGGCGGTTGTACTTGAGAACGGCAAACCTGTCTTTCAAGCCCAGATACCTGTCCGGATTGCGCGACGGTCGCACGTCGACGTGAGAGCCGGGCAGAAAACCGCTCACGCCTACGTCCACCTTGAACCCTCCCTTGACCTTCGCGACGACTACGCCCTCGACACCCGAACCCTCGTGGTAGGCCCTCTCGATTTCCTCCCAGACCTTTATGCTTTCCGCGCGCTGGCGGGAAAGAACGATACCCCCGTTTTCGCCTTCCGAGGCAGCGAAGTACACATCGACCTCATCTCCCTCTCGAACCTGGACTTTACCTTGCCGGTCCAAAAACTCCTCGATCGGAATCTGACCCTCGCTCTTGTAGCCGACATCGATCATTACATGGGTGGGGGTTACCCTTACGACCTTCCCTTTGACCACCCCGCCGGGTCTTACGGTGCGCATGCTCTCTTCAAAGAGCGTCTCAAAATCTTCTCCGACGCCGGCGGCCCCGGCTTTTCTATTTTCTTCATTTTGGGCCATGAAACAGCCCTCCCATCTCATTGAATTGCTGGCATTGTGCTTTTGATCACGCGCATAACTCGCTCCACTACGGCCTCGGCGCTCAGGCTGGAAGAATCGATCACCAACGCGTCTTCGGCCTTGCGCAGAGGCGCCACGGCGCGCTCTTGATCGCGCCGATCCCTTTCGTTCATCTCGGCGAGCGTTTCCTCCAACGTCACCTGCTTGCCGAGACCCTTGAGCTCCACGAAGCGTCGCCTCGCCCGCTCTTCGGGTGAGGCGTCAAGATAGATTTTGACATCCGCGCCGGGAAATACAACCGTGCCAATGTCCCTTCCCTCCGCCACCACTCCGCCCCGCGAGCCCATGGCTCTCTGGAGCTCCACCATTCGGTCGCGAACCGTCTTGAAGGTGGAAATCCTCGAGGCCATTTGGCTGACTTGCGGGGTGCGAATCCGACTGGTCACATCTTCGCCGTCCAGGAGCACTCTCGGCTCTCCATCGCATTCGATGAGCTCGATCCTGGTCAGCGGCAAAATTCTCTTAAGCTCACCTTCGTCGCCCGGATCGACTCCCTCCACGATCGCCTTCCACGCCAGCGCCCGGTACATCGCGCCGGTGTCGAGGTAAATGTAACCGAGCTCCTTTGCCAATCGTTTTGCCAACGTGCTTTTTCCCGCCCCTGCCGGTCCGTCAATCGCGATCACCAGTCCCCTCACCTGTCTACCCGCAGCGCCTCGCGATCCTCAGCCCGGAGCGCTACGACCTCCGAAGCCGCTCTAAAAGCTCAAAGAATCCGGGGAAAGAGACATCCGCGCAAGCGCTATCATCGATCGTCACCCCTCCATCCGCGCCGAGCCCCGCCACGGAGAGCGCCATGGCGACCCGATGGTCGCCGTAAGTATTCACCCCGGCGCCCTTGAGCCGCTCTCGCCCCGCGATCGTCATGCCGTCCTCCCGCTCCTCCACCTCGACGCCGAGCTTACGCAACTCGCTCGTCATCGTCGCGATCCGGTCCGATTCTTTGTATCTGAGCTCGCGGGCTCCCGAGATCGTCGTTTTCCCCTCCGCCAGCGCCGCGGCCACGGCGAGGATCGGGTATTCGTCGATCGTGCGCGCGACCATCTCGGGGCCGATGTCGACCCCCTTGAGCCTCCCGCCGAGAACCCTCAGATCCGCGACCGGCTCGCCGCTTTCTTCCCTCGGGTTCAAAATCTCGATCCTGGCTCCCATCCGGCGCAAGACATCCAGAACCCCGCTCCGTGTCGGATTATACCCCACGTCGCGTACGATCAGATCCGAGCCCGGGATGACGGCGGCGGCAACCACAAGAAACGCGGCCGATGAAAGATCGCCGGGCACCCGTAAGTCGCGGGCGGATAATCCCTGTCGTCCTCCGACCGCGATCGAATTTCCCTTCACGGTGATGTCGGCGCCAAACGCGCGCGCCATGATCTCCGTATGATCCCGCGTGTGCTGCGGCTCCTCGACCACCGTTATCCCCTCGGCCTGAAGGCCGGCTAGAATAATCGCGGATTTAACCTGGGCGCTGGCGACCGCAGTGGCGTAACGGATGGCGCGAAGCGTCGCGCCGCGGATCTCCAGAGGCGCCAGGCCTTTGCCGTTGCGGCTTGAGATCCGGGCTCCCATACGGCCGAGCGGATCGATGACTCTTTGCATCGGCCGGCGTCTGAGAGACTGATCGCCGTCCAAGGTCGCCGTAAACGGCCGCCCGGCCAGGACACCCGAAAGAAGGCGCATCGTCGTTCCGGAATTGCCACAATCGATCACGCCACCCGGCGCATGAAGACCGTCCCAACCTTTCCCTTCGATCGACAGCCCTTTCCCCTCCCGGCGCACGGCTACGCCCAGATCCTCGAAGGCCTGGACCGTTCTCAGGTTGTCTTCGCCCCCGGAAAGGTTGAGCACCCGGCTTCGGCCGCCGGCGATGGCGGAAAAGATCACCGCCCGATGGCCGATCGACTTATCCCCCGGCACCGTCAATTCTCCCTTGAGCGGGTGTTTGATTGCCTCGATCGTTCTCATCGAGCCTAGGAATCCATCTGCCTTCTGATCTGGTTGGCACGCGCGAATTCCCGCTCCAACCGATCGCCCTTGCCCTCCCGAATCCAGCGCTTGAGCCGCTCAAGCTCCTTGATATATTCGGTCAAGTGCCTTCCAATAGCGCGGCGATTCACCAGGCATATGTCGCGCCAGAGCTCCGGCCGGCTCGCGGCAATGCGCGTAAAGTCCCGCAAGCCGCCGCCACAATAATGGATCGGATCGACGGAGTCCACAGCGCTGCGGCCGAGCGTGTTGACCATCGCATAGGCGAGGACGTGGGGCAGGTGGCTCACCACCGCCAGGATGCGATCATGGAGATCGGGATCCATCGCCTCCACTTTGGCGCCAACGCGCCGCCACAGCGAGGTAATCCGCTTAAGGGCCCCCGAGTCCGTATTTCTAGTCGGAGTCACGATGCAGCGCCGGCCGGAAAAGAGATCGGCGACCGCCGCCTCAGCTCCCCACTGCTCGCTTCCGGCGATCGGATGGGCACCGACAAAAGGAATCCTTTTGGGAAGGAGCTTTTCCATGTCCCGCACAATTTTTCCCTTGACGCTGCCGACATCGGTCACCAGGCACCCCGCTTCCAGGCCCGGAAGAAAACTCTCCGCAAGCGGGACGACGGCCTGGACCGGCGTGGCCAGGACCAAGAGATCGACTCCGCGGGGAAGCTCCTCTTCACGCAGAAAGTACCGGTCGATAATCCCCTGTTTCAGCGCCAGACGAAGATTTCTCTCACCGCGGCCAAACCCGATGGCCTCTTCAACCAGCTTACGCTCACGGGCCGCCAGCGCCAGCGAGCCGCCGATCAACCCCACCCCCGCCACCACCATCCTGCGGAACGCAAACCCCACTACAGCTCCCTCCCGATCGCCACGGCCACTTTTTTGAGCTGCGCCATGAGCGCGGCGAACTTCTTGGGCTTGAGCGATTGGGGACCATCGCTCAGGGCTAGCTCCGGATGCGGGTGCACCTCGATCAGCAGACCGTCCGCGCCCGCGGCGATCCCCGCCAGGGCCATGGGCGTCACCAGATCCCACCTGCCCGTGCCATGGCTGGGATCGACGAATACCGGGAGATGGGTGAGCTGCTTGAGCAACGGCACGGCGCTCAGATCCACGGTATTGCGCGTCTCGGTTTCATAGGTGCGAATACCCCGCTCGCATAGGATGATCTTCCGGTTGCCCGCCGCGGCGATGTACTCCGCCGAAAGCAGAAACTCCTGGATCGTCGCGCTCATCCCGCGCTTGAGCATGACCGGCTTATCGAGCTTGCCGACCTCGGTCAAGAGCTTGAAATTCTGCATGTTCCTAGCGCCGATCTGGAGGATGTCGGTGTAACGGTAAACCAGCTCCAAATCACGCGGGTCAAGCACCTCGGTGATCACCGCAAGGCCGGTGACCTCGCGGGCGTGCGCGAGATAGTTGAGCCCCTCTTCGCCGAGCCCCTGAAAGGCGTACGGCGAGGTCCTGGGTTTGAAGGCCCCCCCGCGCAAGAAGGTCGCTCCGGCCTCTTTCACCGAGAGCGCCGTCTCCTGCACCTGCTCGCGCGATTCCACGGAGCACGGACCCGCCATGACATGAACTCTCTTGCCGCCGATCTCGTGGCGGTTGACGGCGATGACGGTGTCTTCCTTTTGAAACTCCCGGCTCACGAGCTTATACGGCTTTAGGATCGGGAGCACCTTCTCAACTCCCGGAAACGATTCCAGTGTCTGGTCGGCCAGCAGTCGCTCATCACCGATCGCCCCGACGATGGTTCTCTCCTTGCCCACCGAGATGTGAGCCTTGAGACCCAGGCTCTCGATTCTCTCGACTACTTTGTGGACGTCTTCGTCAGACAATCCCGGTTTCAATACTACGATCATCGCGCCTCCACAGATCTATGAATAGGTTTAAGTACAGCCTCTAACTCTTGGATAAATTTGCGATTTTCCTCCATCGTCCCGATCGTAACCCGGACGTGCCCGGGGAAGTCATAGGCGCCCATGGGCCGGACGATGACCCCGCGCGGGAGCAGCTTCTCGAAAACGGCCTGACCGTCCCCGACGCGCACGAGGATGAAATTGGCCTGGCTCGGCACCTGTTCCAGACCCAAGCGGCCGAGCCCCCGCTTGAGGTAGTCCATTCCCTCCCGGTTGACCGCCAGGGTCCGCTCCACGTGCTCGCGATCCGCCAGCGCCGCCAACGCGGCCCACTGGGCCGGCGCGTTGACGTTGAAGGGCTGGCGCACCCGATGCATGAGGTCCACCATCTCGCCGCTCCCCACGCCATAGCCGATTCTCAGCCCGGCAAGGCCGTAGAGCTTCGAAAAGGTACGAAGCGTGAGAATGTGCTTTCCGCTTCCGTGGTACGCGAGCGAATCGGGATATTCAGTGTCCGAGACGTACTCGAAGTAGGCTTCGTCTACGATCACCAACAGATCCGGACCGACCCGCTCGAGAAATCGCTCCCATGCCTCTCGGCGGAAGATCGTCCCCGTAGGATTATTGGGATTGGCCAAAAAGAGGATCCGGGTCCTGGGCGTGATCGCACTCGCCATCGCCTCCAGGTCGTGCGTAAAGTCTTTCAACGGAACCACGATCGACCGGCCTCCGGCCGCCTGTACGACTAACCGATAGATGACGAAGGCCTGCCGGGCCATGACCGCCTCGTCCCCGGCGCGCATGAAGGTGCGCACGGCCAGCTCGATGAGCTCGTTGGAACCGTTGCCGAAAACGAGCCGCTCCGGCGAGACGCCCAATTGCTTCGCCAGCCCTCGCTTCAAGTAGAAGCAATCGCCGTCGGGGTAGAGGTGAAGCTCGTGGAGTCTATCCCGCAGGGCCTTTACGGCCTTCGGCGACGGTCCGAGAGGATTCTCGTTCGAGGCGAGCTTCACCGAGCCGGCGATCCCGTACTCCCGTTCCACTTCCTCTATGGGCTTTCCGGGCGCATAGGGAATCAGCGAGCGAATATATTCCGGCACCTGATCGAAGATGCTCATAAACCGACCGGATAGGAGCCCAGGACCTTGATGAAGATGCAGTCTTTCTCCAGTTTCTTGATCGCCCGTTGGATCCTCGGCTCTTTTCTATGTCCTTCGAAGTCTAAGAAAAAGAGATACTCCCATGCCTTGTGCTTGAGCGGGCGCGATTCGATCTTGGTCAAATTGATTCGATTTTTCGCGAACGGCTCCAACATCCGATGGAGAATCCCGACCTCATCTTTTACCGAGAAAACGATCGAGGTCTTGTCATCTCCGCTCGGCTTGGGTTCATGATCCCCGATGACGAGAAAACGGGTGGTGTTATTCGCGTGGTCCTCCATGTTGGCCGCCACCACCTCCAAGCCGTAGGTGTCTTTAGCCATTCCGCTGGCGATCGCGGCAGCGGAGTTATCCTGCAACGCCATCTGGGCGGCTTGCGCGGTGCTGGCGGCCGTTTCCACCTGCACGTGCGAACAATGACTCGCGAGCCATCGACGGCATTGAGCCAGGGCTTGGGGATGGGAAACGATCCGGCGGACATCGTCGAAGCGCCCGGAGCGGGACAACAAGTAAAGGTGGATCTCCAAAAAGATCTCGGCGCAGATCTTGACATCCGACTCCACGAGCATATCCAGGGTGTGCGTCACAACCCCTTCCGTGGAGTTTTCAATCGGCACGACCCCGTAATCCGCCCTTCCCTGGCTGACTTCCTGAAAGACATCGGCAATGCTCGGCAGCGGGACGAACGTCGACGACGAGCCGAATTTTTCCCGCGCCGCCGAGTGCGTAAAGGTCGCCTCGGGGCCGAGGTAGGCGATTTTGATCGGCGCCTCTAGGGAGCGGGAAGCGGACAGGACTTCGCGATAGATGGAGCGAAGGGCCTCCTCGTGAAGCGGGCCTCGATTTAAGCTCGACAGTCTCTGAATGATCTCTTTTTCACGGCTGGGTACGTAAACTTCTTCCCGGTTGAGACTCTTGGCTTGCCCGACCTTCAGGGCAAGAAGAGCCCGTTCATTCAGAAGGCTTACAATCTTTTCATCGACTTGATCGATCTTTCTTCGCAGCGCATCGAGCGACTCTTTGCGGCTCAATGAAAACCTCACATGGACGCAACCTCTTTTGAAGCAGCGCGCGAATTAACCAATTGGTGTAAGCTATCTTAATTTCTAGGGAATTGCAAATCTCGTTGCGCGCCTTTTCGCCCCTTGACGAAGCCCGAATCCGACCGCTATGAGGAAGGATATGCCCTGGGAGATCATCGTCCCCGAAAACGAACAACCGAAGAAGCTCGGAAACTTCCTGAAAAAGCGGTTCCCGATCGGGTACGTGAGAAGACTCTTTCGCAAGAACGCCGTCCGCCTAAACGGCAGACGCTCAGCGCCCACGGAGACAGCGGGGCCGGGAGACCGGATCCAGCTTTTCATTCCCTTCGACGAGAAGCCTCGGGCACGCACGGGAAAGACCGCCTCGGCCGACAAGCTCGCCATCCTATTCGAAGACGAACACGTTATTGTGGTGCACAAGCCGGCCGGGGTGGCGGTCCATGAGGGCAAAGAAGTCGCCAGGCACCAGTCGCTGCTCGGGATGCTCGAGGCAATCTATCGACCTCAAGGGGTTATCCCGAAGCTTGTCCATCGGCTCGACAGGGAAACCTCAGGGGTCGTCGTTGTGGCCAAAGGCGAGAAGATGGCGGAAGAGCTGGAACGGCGCTTCGAGCAGAGCGAAGTCGAAAAGGAATATCTGGCGCTGGTCGTGGGCCGGCTTTACCCGAAGGAAGGCCGGATCAGCTTGCCACTGCCGGGAAGGGATGGCAAGCCGGTTTCCGCGCTCACGCTCTATCGAGCCGAGCACGAGTTTGCCACGACCAGTTTGGTTCGGGTAAAGACCGAGACCGGACGGATGCATCAGATCCGCCTCCACTTTGCACAGCTCGGCCACCCGCTGGTCATGGATTCGCGGCACGGAGACTTTGCTTTCAACCGGCAATTTCGCAAGGCGCACGGTCTCAGGCGCCTCTTCCTCCATGCGAGCAGCATCGCGTTTCACTACAAAGGGAAAAAGCAGGAGTGGTCCGCGCCGCTGCCGGACGATCTGGCGCGAACGCTGAAGTCCCTGGAGGATCTTGCGGTCCCGACACGGAGAGCATAAGTCCGAGCCGGCCATGTTTTCCGCTCCGGCCTACGACCCAGGCGAAAAACCCATAGCGCCTCAGTTTCAGCCACAGTAATATTCATGCGCCCGTCAAATACATCCCGCCGTCGACAGGCAGAATCGCCGCCGTGACCATCGAGGCCTCATCCGAGGCGAGATACAGCGCGGCATGAGCGATATCCTCGGGCTCCCCGATGCGCCCGATAGGCACCCTCGTCGCGTAGCGCGCCAGCTTTTCCGGTGTCGATGTATCGACCATCGGCGTGCGCGTCGGCCCGGGACATATACAGTTGACCCGTATCTTGTGTCGTGCGTGATCCATGGCCATGGCCTGAGTCAGGTTTACCACCCCGCCCTTCGACGCGGAGTAGGCCGCACGCCCGGGCTGTCCGGCGAAGCCGGAGCGCGCCGCTATGTTGATGATGACCCCGCCACCGCGCTTGATCATTTCGGGGATGGCCAATTTGGACACGATGAAGACGCTCTTCAAATTGGTGTCCAGGGTCCGATCCCACTCCTCTTCTGAAATCTCGAGAACGCTGCCGTTCGATCTGACTCCGGCGCTGTTGACCACGATGTCGAGCCCGCCGAATCGCGTCACGGCTTCTTCGACGAGCCGACGCATGTCCTCCGTCAGCCTCACGTCGCCGGCGCGAAACAGCGCCCTGCCCTTTTCCCGCTCAATCAGCGCCAGGGTTTCTCTGCCTTTACCTTCCGTGGTCGAGGTTCCGACCACCGAAGCCCCCTCGCGCGCGAACAGCACGGCGATCGCTCGGCCAAGGCCGGAGCCGAAGCCGGTCACCAGAGCCACTTTTCTGTCGAGTTTCATGATCGCTCCTTAGGACATTTTTTCGGTGCAATTTTTCTATCACTCGACCCGGGATCGTGCAATCACGCCACCGACTGGCGTATTGACTACCCAAATGCCCGTTGTTACCCTCTTAGAAAAACTTTTCATCGCTACGGCAAGATGAACAACATGCAGAGCAACCGAGTCCCGGTCACGATCCTCACCGGCTTTCTAGGTGCCGGCAAGACGACCCTTTTAAATCGGATCCTCACCACCGAGCACGGCCACCGCGTGGCGGTGATCGTCAACGAATTCGGCGAGGTCGGGATCGACCACCACCTGCTGTTTTCCTCGGAGCAGGAGATCGTCCAGATGAACAACGGCTGCATCTGCTGCACCGTGCAGGGCGATTTGCTGCGGACCCTCTTCCAGATGCTCGAGCGAAAATCCCAATTCGATAGCCTCCTCATCGAGACCACCGGTCTCGCCGATCCCGCCCCTGTAGCTCAGACTTTCCTTGTGGACGAGCGGATCCGCCGGGAGTTCGCTCTCAACGCGATCGTAACCGTGGTCGACGCCAGACACATCTGGAACCACATCGACAACTCAACCGAAGCGCAGGAGCAGATCGCCTTCGCTGACCTCATCCTGCTGAACAAGACCGATCTGGCCACCGCCGAGGATCTCGACAACCTGGAACGAAAAGCGCGCAGCTTGAACCGCACGGCCGGTCTCTACCGGACCAAAAACGCCGACCTCGACCTCAATGTCCTCCTGGAGATGAAGAATTACAGCTTGGCCGAAAGGCTGAAGGAGACTTCGGATCTCTTCTCGGGCGACCACACCCATACACCGGCCATCTCCACCCTCTCTCTGGTCGAGCCCGGCGACCTCGACGGCATGAATGTCAGCCGGTGGTTCCGCTCCCTGATCACCGAGCACGGGGCCAGCATTCTCCGCATGAAGGGGATCCTCAACCTGCGCGGCGACCCCGACCAGTTTGTTTTCCAGGGAGTCCATACGATGTTCGAGGGCCGCCCGGGCAGGCAGTGGGAAAAAGATGAATCGCGAATGAACAGGCTGGTCTTTATCGGCCGGGATCTGGACGCGGAAAAGATTAGGGAAGGGTTCACGGGCTGTCTGGCCACAGGCGATGGCGGTTCGCCAAAGACGGTTGATCCATTCGGCCGGGAGCATCTGGAAATCTCCTCGTTCACCCTCGAACAGATCAGGTATTGGGCCAGGCAAAACCTCGGCTTTGCCAAAGACGCGCCGATCGTCATCAAAGAGGTCCCGTGCGTCAAGCCCGGCTGTCCGCCGATCGAGACCGCCCTGCTGGTCTTTCTCAAAGGGGAGCCTCCCCGCCTCTACAAGATCCAAAAGGTCATCAACGATATCGCCTTTGACGATGTCTACAATCTGATCGAAAACCCCCTTCCCTGCTGCTAGCGCCTGGAGGGGGCCGAGCCATCAGGCTGCGGCGATGGACTATGCTCCCTCGGGAAGCGCGCTCTCCGCTGCGGCCGATGGGTTCGTGCCATGAGTCGTGCCGTTTGTAATCGGACGCCCGCAGCCTCGCTCGCGCTCCCCTCGGTCGCGGGCAGGCACGTCCGCGGCCTTCCGAAGCACCGCAGATCCGCACCGCTCGGCTACTAGGCCCGGATCAAAAAGCCGAAGCTCAACAGAACGCTGTAAAGCAGAAGATGCTGCGCGGTGCGCGCGAGAAGAAGATTGAGGCGCGGTCCGGGCTCGGTGCGAAAAAAATATCGGATTAAAGAAAGCACCCAGGGAAAGTTTAGCCACGGAAGCAGCAGCCACCAATTGCCCGCGAAGTAAGCCAAAAGGAAAAGCCAACAATAAGAAAGGATCATCAGAGAGGCATATTCGGCCAGCCCGAATTTTCGTCCAAAGCGGATGGCTAAGGTCCGTTTGCCCGCGCGTGTGTCACTCTCGATATCCCGGACGTCGTTGACAACGAGGATCGCCGTGGTGAGAAGCCCGACCGGAACGGACGCCAAAACCGCTTCCAAACTCAGCACCCCGGCCTGAACATAGTAAGTTCCGCACACGGCCACGAGCCCGAAAAAGATGAATACGAAAAGATCACCGATCCCCACGTAGGCGAGCGGCAGAGGGCCGGCGGTGTAGGCAATTCCCGAGGCGATGGCCAGAACTCCGGCAATAGCGATGGGCCACCCAGCCCTGACGACGAGATAAACGCCGCACAGAGCCGCCAACGAGAAACTAACAATCATCGCCAGGCGAAGCTGGGCGGTCGTCAACAGTCCGGACTGCGCCGCTCGCGGCGGGCCCAGACGCGATGAGGTGTCCGTGCCCCGGACATAGTCGTAAAGGTCGTTGGCGACATTGGTTCCCACCTGAATCCAGACGGCGCCAACGAGGGCTGCCAGGAAGGGAAGTAAAGCGAACGTATCGTCGTTCCAGGCAATTGAGCCGCCAACCAAAACGGGGGAGACGGCGGCCGTAAGCGTTCGCGGGCGAGCGGCGAGGAGAAACGCGCTTAAGGAGCCGGGTTCTACCCTCTCATTCACGGTCTCAAGCCAAAAAACTGTTGCACGGGGCTGTCGATGTCGAACCTCTCGAAGTGAGCGAAGCCTGCTTGTGCCGCCAGCTTTCGGCCACCCGCTTCCCCTATGATCGTCCCGAGCGCCGCTCCCCCGCCCGCCATCGACACGGTGAGACAGTGAAAGGGACTGAGATTGGCGCGCATCTTTCCGAATAGGTTCCGATTCTCGAGGGGGTTATGTGAGCCGGTAGGTTCCGACCACAACACAAGCCCGTCGGAAGCGAGAAGCTCCTTGACGACACGCAGAGCACCGACGGGGTCGACCATGTCATGGATGCTGTCGATGGCCAAGACCAGATCAAATTTCGGGTCTCGAGGCATCCCCTCCAGCGACAAATCGAGGAACTCCACATTCCTCACCTCACACTCCAAAGCCAACTTTTTCGCTTTCCGTATGCTGGGAGCATGGGGGTCGATTCCGACCACGCGCGACTCCGAATACGCACGAGCCAAGGCGACGCTCGCGCGGCCGAGCCCGCAGCCGATGTCGAGGACCGAGATTCCCCGCCGCAAACGCTCGACCAAACCGGGAACCCGTGGAAGCCAGTCCTGAGTGAGCAGGTGGTCAAACCAGGGACGGTGCATCCGGTCGATGGCATCCGCAATTTCCTCGCCCAGCTCCAAAAACGATATTCCCCCTCCGTTCCGGAATGAATCGAGGATCCGGGGAGTCTGGAATAGAGAAGGGAGCGCGAATTGAAAGACGCCGCCCGCGAAAACGGGGGAGCTGTCATCGCTGAATACCGCTTTTTGCTCGGGAGTCATGAAGTAGGTGTCGCTGTCGGGGTCGTACTCGATGTACTCCGCCGCAACCATACCTTTGAGCCATTCGCGCAGGTACCTCTCGTTTAGACCCGTTTCTTCGGCAAGCGCCCCACTGGAGCACGCCTCTTTGGCGGCCAACGCCGTGAAGAGCCCGAGCCTATCCCCGATGTAGCCAAGTCCGACCGTGAAGGCACCACCCACATCGGCGACAACCCGTCGCACAATTTCTTTGCTCTTATCCATGTCCGTTTTACCTGCCCGCGGCGTGTTAGTTTGCGCGGCTGTTCCTTTTTTCCGAAAGCTTTCCGCACGCCGGACACTTCATGGTCACACCTCCCTGCTGGTGTTTAGCGCAAACAAGTCGCATTATAGGAGAAGGTGGAAAAATAAGCGAGTGGTTGTTGTCGGATCAAGGAGCCGGTCCTCGCCCCGCTGGCGCATGCGTCGAGCCGCAGCCGCCCAGCGGGCGCGGGGCCGAGCCGCTTTCCGAATCACAATGCGACCCGGTTCCGCCTGAAGTTCGACTTCGTCCGCGAGTTGAGCTTCCTCCAGGAGCACCTTGGGCAGCCGTACGCCGCGCGAATTTCCGATCCGTACCCGGCACGTGCGTCCGGGTTGAGCGTGGTGTTGGGCGTTTAGTAGAATTTGTGGTTCAAATCAGTCAGAGGGAATTACCTGCGCGTACAGGTATATGGCCAAACGATTTCCGTGTTGGCGGGAAACGCCTCGCCGTCGTCAAACATGATGGAGATCGGAACCTGCTTTTCCGCTTCCGGCAGCCCCTTCATGGAGCCGGAGTCCAGAGGAAGCTTTTTCCGAAAAAGCGCGACGGGGTCCATCCAATGACCCTCAACCGGGATTATCGTATCGCGAATATCGGCGTATAGCTCGCTGGTACTGTAAAACACGCCGAAATGAATTGCGGGCCGGCGCCTAGTGCTTTGCCTGCCCGTTCTGGGGCTGATCCCTGAATTTCCCGTCGGACCAAGCACCTCACCCATGCGCACTCGCTGGCCGACCTTCAGATTTGGCATCTCCGAGAAGTGGCCGTACTGGGTATAGATCCAAAGCGGAATCCCGGTATCCTCAGGGGAGTGGCGCAGGACGATTTCAATGCCGCGAGCGCTGTGCTCACCGAGGTATTTACCCACAACGGCCCCTGCGGCCACCGCGATCATAGGGGTTCCCCACGGTGCCGGTATGTCGATGCCGCCATGGTAGGCCTCCCTGGGTCGCCTGGATGTATAATCCATGGCATACCAATCGTCTATTTCGCGGCATTTAGCGTTCTCGGGAAAACTGGGGCTCAACCCTGTTTCGAAGAGCCCTCGCGCAACGGCGAGTTTTATATCGCATTGCCGAAACCGCCCAATGGCACATCTGGTAACCGGGTCGATAGCGGCCCCTGTCTTGCGGCCTCTGTCTGCTTCAGTGATTTGTTCCGGCGATCCTTGTGCGAAAACCGGTATCGTATCAATCATAGCGATAAGCGCGAGTGTGACGGCACAAGGTAATTTCATTACTCTTCCTTTCGTAGTTGCGAGGCCACCGCTTGCGATGACCGGCGTGCGGAGATACGCGGAACAGTAGGTTTTCAGGGATGATCCGCCCGATCCATCACACGGTTATGTGCCATCAGAGCTGATACCTGCTGATGTCGAGCGAACCGTGGAAGACACCCAGGACATCGATGTTTCCATCTTCCTTGATCAGATAGGCGATGCGGTAGTGGCCATAGAGGAGAATCCGCACATGGCGGTTCGATGCCCAATAGCGATGGCCCATCTCGGGAAAGTTAGCTAGCACCTGCGTCCGCTCATATATGCCGTTGACGGTTTGGGCAGCCGCCTGCGGATTATCCGCGGCAATGTACTCAAAGATATCCTCGAGCCAGCGCTGAGCTTCTGCGGTCCAAGTTATCTCTGCCATGAGCGGATGCGTCGCGCCATCTCACTATTCGAGATGACTCGGCCCGCGTCGGAGTCAGCAAGCCCCCGCTCGACCATGACGTGAAAGGCCAGCTCGCGTACGATTTCCTCGCGTGAGCTGTCCTCGGGTTGCTCTTCGATGAGCTTCGTCAGTTCTTCCTTCACTTTCGACACGGGTCACGCCTCCTGGCTGTCTTAAATTTTGTCACATTTGGGGAACACGATCAAATGGCACATAACGCGCTAACTCCTCCGCTCACTGGATTCCCCTGTGGACGAACTCGATGATCTTCTCGATCGCCTTCCTGGAGTTGGGCGAACCGGGATTCCTGGTGATGAACGCCTGCCCCTCGCCCTCGAACAGCTCCAGCTCGACCTTGCCACCCGTCTTCCGGTACTGCGTGACGAAGCGGTCGAGATCGGGACGCGGGTGAGCGAGATCGTGGGTTCCTTGAAGGTAAAGCGCTGGCGGCTGCTCGACCCGCTCACCGCGCTCGAGCGCGAGCACCGGGTTCCCCTCCGCCATGGCTTCTTCGGTCTCCCAGTATTCATCGTGAGACGGCAGCACTTGGTCCACCAGGTCCGGGTACGGTTTACCGCCCTCTTTGAGCTTCTTGGCATAACGGTAGCGCGCTAGCGGATCGATGACCGGCCAGCACAAGACCACGCAACGCACGGTGGCATCAACGGCCGCGGCAGTGGCTGGCAGCCGTACGGCCGAGTAGCGGGGATCGCGCGGTCTCATCCCAAGCAGCATGGCTTGGTGCGCGCCGCTCGAAACGCCCAAGATGCCCACCCAGTCAGGGCGACTGCTCAGTTCGGCGGCTCGCGTCTTGAGCCAGCGGATCGCATAGTTGATGTCGGCCAGCGAGGCGGGATATGCAGCCACGGGGGGCATACGGAAATCCAGCGCCGCCACCGCCACGCCGCTTTTGGCTAGCGGTTCGTTAATGATGGTGTCGTTCAGGCGGTCCCCACGACACCAGGCGCCGCCATGCAGCTCCACGATGAGCGGGAACGGCCCTGTGCCGCGCGGCTTGAAGAGACGAGCCAGCAGCGGCTTGTTCCCGTGGCGGACATACTCGACGTCTTCGACGTCAAGTTCATAAGTCGTAATTGCTTCAGCTTTCATGACTCCCTCCTCGCAAGGTCAAGCGGTGTATTCCTTTTCTCCCCTCTCTCCAATTCCAGCTGGTACTTCCAGCGATCGGTCTGAAGTAAAGGGTTAAAGGGCATTTTCTTCTCCTCAGTCACTTCTGGGCGTTGAAATTTCCCGGGGGTGCCACCAGGGCTCCGCGCAAGCCCGCGCACTCGATTGCCCGTTGCACCAACCCCGAAGCTTTGGCCTCTTCGACGAAGTCGCTGATATAGGCGAGCCGTTTGGCACGACCCTTCGGGACGGCCATAGCTACGGAGTTGGCCCCGTAGCGATCCTCCAGCACCCGTGAGCCGGGTAGCTGGGTGGAATACTCTAGGAGCGCCGGGCGGACTCCTGCCTGTACGTCCGCATGTCCGGTGCGGAGCAAGTCGAAAGTGCTGTCCGGGGTCTCGACCCGCACCGGTTCGGCTTGGTTCAGTATGCGGCTCAGAGCGAGGTCCATGGCGTGATTGCGCACGACCGCGATGCGAACCCCGGGGCGGTCTGCGTCTGCGACGCTACGGATTGAAGAGCCAGCGGGCACCAGATAGGTCCAGTCCACTTGCATAAATGGAGGCGAGAAGTCTACCTCAGTGATCCGAGACGGCTCGATCCCGAGAAACGCCACGTCACACGCGCCAGCGTTGAGGCATTCCATAACCTTAGGAGGAGTGGAGTATTCGACCGGCAGGACCTCAACCCCGAGGCGCGCTGCAAGTGCGTGAGCGATCTCTATTCCCACCCCCCGTAGATCACCGGTCACTGGATCCTTGGTGTACAAGAAAGAGGGGAACAGCGCGACCCGAACTCTGCCGGCCCGGGAGAGATCCTCGACCCGCTGGTCGGAACTCAGAGAAACCCGACGACTCTTCTTTATGGTGTCCGCCTTTCTAATGCGGCGAATTTGGAACTCAACGTTTAAGCTGGGTTGTCGGCGAGATGGTAATCTGACGACGGTACAATTTCAACCGCAGGTTCAGGAGGCACCATAATCGACAGTAGCAGCAGCTACTCGCCGATCGATTCTCCAACCCGCTGATAGCCGTTCTCATTCCAAGGGCGCGATCTTTTGGAGCTCCTCTCGTGCCCTTGCCCTATCCCAGTCGGCGAGAAGCTCCTGCTGATGGAGCGTTGCCCACTCGATCACGAGACCTGTTACGCGTGGTGGCAACCGCCCTGAAAACACGGCCAAACTGCGGATATCGATCAGCGCAAGGTCATCACCGTACTCCGCATGGAAGTGTGGGGGATTGTGATCGTCGAAGAACATTTTGATGACGATGCCGAAGAAACGGCTGATCTCAGGCATAGGTATGCTGGTCACGTAGTGCCCGTCACCTTCAGGTAGAGCGCATCCGGGCACAGATCAATCCGGTCGCCCCAGACCAGTTCGCCGGATGAACCGATACGAACCTGATCGAAGGCGGCGGGGTCCAGCCAAAGGGCAAACACACCTTTGCCGACGGCTTCAGAGAGGTCCACAGTCCCGGATACTCCGTCGTCAAACACCAGCTCCAGCCGATATCCCGGCAACACCTTGACCTTGGAAATCTTTCTCATGGCTCAATTCCTCCGCACGCTGAACAGTACCAGGAATGAAGGCGCCCGGAAAGGCATCCATGTGGTGGCGGCGATAACGCAGGGCTGAGCCGCGCTTTCGGCGTCGGTCTCAAGCCGAGTTAGGCGTTTAGCGGCTATTTCCCTTCAAGAGCCGAACGCCATTCTTTTTCCAAAACCTGAAGGGACTTCCCGTAAACTGTGCCATAGTCTCCCGTCTCGTACAGGGTCTTGAAGTGCGGCAAACCATACTTCTCAATCAAAAACGCCACAAATGATCCAGCCAAAATATAAGCGGTGCGCTCATTCGCAACGGTGCTTAAGGGCCTTGGCGTCTGCACGCTATTGAGACGCGTTAATGAGTTGACTTCAGAGAGGCGTTGACGAGCCGAGACATTCAGATTTCTGCCGAAGTTTGGAAAGGCCCCATTGCCTCCCATCTTATCCTGGAGATAAACGGCTAAGCCCTCTGCCAGGAAGCGGTTGTCATTCGGCGCGTAGATATGGACTATCTCATGCAAAAGCGCCCCGTCATTGTTGCGCACTCTCTGCGTCGGCATTTCCATGAAGCCCCGGTCTCCTTGATATCCGGGAACCAAAGCCCTGGAAATTCGGTAAGAGCTATCTACATGAATCCGGATT
>JACPAM010000114.1 GCA_016180805.1 Deltaproteobacteria bacterium
GTCCACAGCCACCAGCGCCATTTGGAGGCGCTGATCGAGATCGGCGAGAGGGAAAAGATGGAGCGCATGTTTCTCCATCTGTTCCTGGACGGCCGGGATACGCCGCCGGACAGCGCTGAACAGTTCGCGCGCCAGCTCGAAGCCAGGATCAAGGGACGGCCGGCGGTTCGGGTCGCCACCCTGAGCGGTCGGTACTACGCGATGGACCGCGACCGGAGATGGGAAAGGACCGAGAAGGCCTATCTCGCATTGACCGAAGGCGTTGGCATGCAGGCCAGCTCTGTCCTGGAGGCGATCCAAAAAAGCTATCAGGATGAAGTCACGGACGAATTCGTTCTTCCCACGGTGATCCAGGAGCATTTTCCCGAAGCTGCTGCCCGGGACGGAGATGCGATCATCTTTTTTAATTTTCGGGCGGATCGAGCCCGGCAGTTGACGCGCGCCTTTACCGAGGAGGGATTTAAAGAATTTCCCCGCAAGCGGCGCCTCGCCTTGGCCTCGTTTGTGACCATGACCGAGTATGACCAGAGCTTGGATCTGCCGGTGGCGTTTCCGCCGCGGGAGCTTACCAACATCTTGGGCGAGGTCGTAAGCCGCTGCGGAGTCCGCCAGCTCCGGATTGCGGAGACAGAGAAGTACGCTCACGTCACCTATTTCTTCAACGGGGGACAGGAGAAAAAGTTTCCGCTCGAGGATCGCATCCTGGTCCCTTCTGCCAAGGAGGTCGCCACCTACGACCTCAAACCGGAAATGAAGGCGCCGGAGATCACCCAGAGGCTTGTCGAAGCGCTTCGGGAGCGGCGCTACGGGCTCGTGATCCTGAACTATGCCAATGCCGACATGGTCGGGCACACAGGGAATTTCGATGCTACCGTTCGCGCCTGTGAGGTCGTGGATCACTGCATCGGCGAGGTGGTCCGCGTGACATCGGAGCAGAGCGGCCGGGCCATCATCACCGGCGATCACGGCAATGCGGAGCAGATGATCGACTACGAAACCGGTAACATTCACACCGCCCATACGTCGAATCCGGTTCCACTGATCTTGGTGGATGAGGATTTCAGATCGAGTCGGCTTCGCTCCGGGACAGCGATCGATGTCGCGCCCACCATTTTGAGCCTGTTCGGTATTGCCCAGCCAGCCGAGATGACGGGGCGGTCGCTGATCCTGGAATAAAAATGAGTTTTGAGTTCTCGGTACTCCAAACTGCTAAGTGTGAGCCTCGCGATACCCTTGGGCCGGGTTTTAGACTGGATTTATCCGCCCCGGTGTCGCTATTGTAAGGCGCAGCTTTTCGATCTCGGCGACGGCTGTTTCTGCGCCGCCTGTAGCGGAAAGATCCGGCTGGTTTCCCATCCTCTCTGCCCCGACTGCGGTCGACCCTATTTCGACGGCGGCGGAGACGACCATCTGTGCGGCGCTTGTCTCATGCGCTCGCCCCACTTCCAACGAGCGCGCGCTTGGGCTTGTTATCCTACCGATGAACTTGGCGGCCACCCACTTCGCGAAGTGCTCCAGCATTTCAAATACGGGCGTAAGTGAGGGGTTTTTTCAGGGATGCGTTTTTGACATCATCCTCCCCGTGCCCCTGCATCCCAAGCGACTGCGCTGGAGAGGATTTAACCAGGCACTGCTCTTGGCCCGTGAGGTCGGCCGGCGCTGGAAGATCGCCGTGGACCCGTTCGTCCTTGTGCGCTCGCGCGAAACCCAGCCTCAGACCCAGCTTGCCGAACAGGAGCGGAGGAAGAACGTGCGCGGCGCTTTCTCGGTCGCTACGGGGAAAACCGTCGAGAAAAAAACCATTTTGCTTATCGACGACGTCTACACCTCCGGAGCCACGGTCAACGAATGCAGCCGGACCTTACGACGCGCCGGCGCGAGCGAGGTTTACGTGCTTACGCTGGCCCGAGCGGTGTAGTACAAATATCTAAGCTCCCTCGGGGAACGCGCGCTCGACTGCGGCCGATGGGTTCGTGCCATGAGTCGTACCGTCTGTAATCGGACGTCCGCAGCCTTGCTCGCGCTCCCCTCGGTCATGGGCAGAAATCATCCGAGCTAGGAAGGGGAGTTGATGGCAGACGAAGGCGAGCTCAGGTCGGACCGGCAGCATCCGCTCAAGGGGGAACAGCGAGCGCCGGCGAGCTTTTTGCGCCAAATTTTTGAGCTTCAGTCCTGGAGCATGCCGCCGGGTCACGCCCTGGACATGGCTACCGGGAGAGGAAGGAACGCGATATTTCTCGCTGAGCGGGCCTTTACGGTGGAGGCGATCGATATCTCCGAGGTTGCCTTAGCGGAGGCAGAGAGACGCGCGACCGAGAAAAATGTGCGGATCACCTTCAGACAGGCAGACCTCGATCACATCGAGCTTCCAGAAGCCGTTTACGATCTCGTCGTCAACATCAACTTTCTGCAAAGATCCCTTGTGCCCAAGATGAAGAAGGCGCTCAAGGTTGGCGGGCGTGTTGTCTTTGAAACCTATCTGATCGACCAGCAAAACATCGGGCATCCGAAAAATCCCGCTTATCTCCTCGGACACGGCGAGCTGCTCGGCCTTTTCTCCGACTTTCGCGTCTTTTATTACCGGGAGGGAAAGTTCACCGAAGCCGGAAAAGATGCCTTCCGCGCCGGCCTTTTCGGACAGAAGATCTAAGAATCAGTCAAGTATAAGTCAAGTTATTAGTCAAGCTGGCTGAAGAGCCAAAATAAAAGAAATTGGCTGGTTTCTTACAAAGCTCCCGGAGCTTTGAAACTATGTTTTCAAAGCTTGCCGCTAAACGCCCGGCGGAGGAGGGTCGCGGGGAGTTTGTTTATCGTGTCAACCGTCGCCGGGTTTGGATTTGAAGCCGTATTTGCCCGCCTTCAATTGCCGCCCCGAAGCGAAGATTCCCGAATGGGTCGAGAGGCTGATGGAAGGCTATTTTTGAAGGAGCGGCGATAGAGAAGTTGGAGCTTGGGTGGAGATAAGCGTCGATTAGGGTCCGGGGCGCGCAACATAAGCCGCGGAGTCGGCGTATATTCGGATGGAATCCTCTGCTATCCGGTGGCCTCGTGTAATCAGTGTTAGGATGCTCCGGACATTACGGCTGACATTGTCGATGTCACTAACGGGAAAGCCGTCTAGCAAGAACCTTCCAATAAACTTTTCCTCCCCAAAGGTCACGATCTGAAGTGCCTCGGGCTTGTCCTCTTTGAAGTAGCGCTCAGTGCCTCGGGCGCAGTTGTCCAACTCCCTTTGTAGCGTCGCCGAGATCTTTATACCCACAAACAATCGTTTATCTATATCGTGCATCCTGGCGTCTCCTTTACCTTGATCCCTTGGACTGGAAATGGAGAGGGTCTCTCAAGTTCTGCAATTCCCGGTAGTAATAAAGCGCCGCGGGCCTTTTATCCTTAAATCTAAATGTTAGCCGCTTGAGAAAGTCGAGTTCCTCTTGGGTTATGTCTCCGCTCATGGAGGTATCCTGAAGGAACTCTCCGAGTCCAGACTCTTCCTCTGCTTCATGCTCAGGCTCCTTTTCGACAAACTCAAACTCTTTAATCTGCTCACGGCCCAGTCCAGAGGTCAGAACGATCTTCATACCGAAGGTCGCAAGATCGATGTCCCAGGATTCAATGAGCGGGTTCAGGAAATAGACGAAGTTCTGTACCGACAGGTTGAAAATATCGGTATCCAGGAACTCCAGAACGATCACCCGCATCTCCTCATAGCTTTTGTGGTTCATCCGTGCGACTACCCGGAGCCAATTCTCGTCCTTCCATTCCTCCTTGGCTACTCCCTTGGCCACGTCTAAAAGCTTTTGCGTGATTAGCCGCTCGATTTCGCCGAAGGGTTCTTTTTCAAAAATAGGGAGCAGTTGCTTTGCCTTATCTGCTCTACATTTCCGCAGAATCAGTTCTCGAATTTCTTGAAACAAAGGTCTAGCCGGTTCTTCGATCTTTCTTTTAAGCTCCTCTCTGCGCTGCAGGTTAGCTAGCTTTGCCAGCTCTCCCGGCCGAAGTTTCAAAAAGGCCTCGATCTTTTCATAAATGTCGGACCGATTGGGTGCGGGGAGCGATTTCTTTCCGGTAAGGAGCTGGGAGATATAAGACTCAGTGACCTCCGCCGCCTCAGCCAACTCCCTCTGCTCGTGACCTAAGTCCTCCAGCCGATGCTTAATCAAGTCCGTGATATTCATGGTGTTTTTGTGAATTATTAACCAATTACGGTTATCTATACTACATCTGGCCGAGCTTGTAAAGATTTAACTTGACAAATATAGTTAATTATTCTAGCGTGTCGTTGAATTCTGTTGAAATCTATAGTGGCGCAGAAACAGGCTGCCAGGGTCCACAAAGGAGAATCAAATGAATACTTTTTTGTTGTTTGCCATTCCATCCCTGGTGGTGATCGTAGGGATGATACTGAATAATCTTCAAATTTCATTTGCTCAACCTGAGAGTTCATCGGAAGCGGATCCGGCTAAAAAGTTGGCAGCCGAAAGGCAAGCTTACCAGAAGTTCTTCAACTCACAGAGAGCCCGATTGTTGAGCCGTCAGAAATGGGTTGGTCGATATGCTTGGTTGGTTCTTGGGGCTTTTGTTGCCTCCTCGTGGTGGATGTATTTGGATACAGTGGATAAAACAACCGCTGCGAAACAAATTGCCGCGATTCAGACACTGCCGGTAGTTGAAAGCAAGGACGTGGTCCTATCGCTGACTCTCAGCGATGGCAACAACGTCCAATACTTAATCAAAGTATCAAAACGTGAGACATCGGGTGCTCCCGTGAAAGAAGCGCTCTCTACGGAAGCTGTTCAAAGCTGGCGGCTAACCGGCTTGGGAACCGCTTTGAGTATTGGGGATGCCAAAGTGCCTCTAGGCATCGCTCTGAATATCTCGAAATAAGGCGCGTTAACGGCCAAACGGAAACCGCTTCAGGGGGAGATTTAGAGCGAGCGTCTACTTATCTGCAAAGCGTCTGAGTTCTAAACGAGCCGGAGGCTTTTCATTTTAGTTTCGGGGGGTGGAATGTCAGAGACTTTGGCCCAGATCAAGCTGCAAAACGGAACGCTGATTCGGCATAAGGTGACAGGATATGAAGGGCGCATAGACGGGACAACTGGGATTAAGACCTGCTTCACCGTGGGTGGAGAGCTGTTGAATAAGCCCAGCACCAAACAGACATTTCAATATCGTGTGTTTGTAAAGGGAGAATCCACGCGGCGGATCGCGCCGCCTGAGGATTTGGAAATCCTGGAAGGGGTCGCGGCGGTTACCTGCCCTGTTTGTCTCTCCTCTTTTCAGACCAGGCCCGGATCTGCAGACAAACCAGGGGGCCGCTGCAAGTGTGGGGGATGGATTTGTCCATCCTGCTTAGCCTGTCAGGACGCGAACGGACAGCCTCCCTGCCCTAGACAGCAAAAGCGCGTAGCCAGAAGACTGACTCTCCAGAAAAGAGCCAGGATGGGTTGACGCGGGGACCGAAACAACGTACAGTGAGTTTCCTTCTTCAGTATAGGGCCTTCTGAAAGAGGAAAAGACGAAAGTTGAAGGCCCTAGTCAGTCTCTCCTTGCGAAACGATACCTAAAGGAAAAACCGACCAGAGCGTGGTTCCAGCTTTTCTAGTTCTCCATGTTCTGCTCCAATTGGTGGTCAGGTTCTCAGGGTCAAAGACACTAGCATTCTCTCAAAGGAGGAGAACATGAGTAACAAAGTGTATGTCGGCGGCTTGCCTTATTCGGTAACGGAAGGGCAACTGCAGGAAATATTCGCGGCGCACGGGACCGTGGAATCGGCTCGGGTGATTGCGGATAAATTTACCGGCCAGTCGCGGGGTTTTGGCTTCGTGGAGATGAGTTCCGGGGGGGAGGCCCAAAAGGCGATCCAGGCCCTGAACGGCACCCAACTGGAGGGGCGCACCCTGGTGGTTAATGAAGCCAAGCCTATGGGGTCTCGCGATGGCGGAGGTCGAGGAAACAGCAGTGGCGGGCGTAACCGCTGGTAGTTTTCTCGCTCTTGAGTAACCAAAAAGGGGCAACCGGTCGGTTTGCCCCTTTTTTTTAACTCGACGTGGATCAGGATTGGACATTAGGCTAAGGCCCACAGTTGTGCGTTGGTTCGTGGAATTTAGCAGGGTTGCCTATGCTGGCATAGTTTACCTCCTGCGTGTGTCGATTTTCGGTAGTGACGCAGATCAGTCGGGGACGCGTGATTGGATGTAGAAGAGACCGTTGGGGTCCATGGTCGTCACGATCTTGGTGCGAAGCCAGCCCTCCTGCATGAGCTTTTCCGATTCTTGGGCAGGCTCGTACTTAATGCCCACCAGAGGAGACTTCACGCCGACTTCGCCGAATTCAATGGCCTCCCAGGGAACCTCCAGCGGTTTTCCGCTCGCCGGGTTGAGCGGCCATACGTCGACGTTGGTAAGAGGGATACCCACCGCGGCGTCGAGGTACCAGGTGGGGTGAGAAGATAGGACCGGTCCGGCCTCGACCGAGCCGTAAGTGAGAAGCGCCGGCTTGTCCAGGAGGTTTTTTAGTCTTCTCCGCCCTATGGCGGTAAAGGGTCCGGCCGTGGAGACGAACAGACCGCGCAGGGCGTCGCGGAAGGCGCGAACCAGGGACCGGTACGCAGAGTCGTAGAGCTTTCTCGCCTCCGTGCGCGGAAGGATCGTAAAGCAGGGTTGGTGGCTCTGCACCGCGGCCGCCAGGGTTTCCGGGTCTTCCAGATCCGCCACCAAGCACGCTCCGCCCCGGAAGAAGATGGGCAGCACGCTGTAAAGCCCTTCCCATCGAGACAACGGCTGCACGGCCAGCATCAAATCCTCCGCCTTGAGCGGCACGAACGTGCTCCAGGAAACGGCTCCAGCCAGAAGCGAGCGGTGGCTGTGATAAACGAGGCTCCCATTTTCCATGGCGAAGGCCACGGCGGGGGCCTGCAAGTCCTGCCTTCCTTTAGGCCCGGGGATGTTGGCCTGCTTTGCCACGAGTTCCTGAAACTGCATGATTGGAACTCCCTCGAGCGTGGCCAGCACGGTCTGAAACTTAGGGTCATCGATGAGGACCAGATCGGCTCCGAAATGGCGTATGGAAGCTACGAGATCCTCCCCGGGCCGGGCGGGATCGGCGAGCATGATCGTGCACCGGCCTTTTAGGGCGCCGAACAGAAGCTTGACGACATTGATCGGTTGCCGCATCGCGACGGCAAGCCGCGCGGCTTTCCCCTCCGTACAGGAATGGATCCCTTTCATGGTCTGGTCGATGGCTTCGGAGAGTTGTCGGTAAGTGAGCGTCTCCTGATAGCCGATCAGAGCGGGTTGGTCAGGGTGCCTTTTGGCGGGTCGGGATATCAGCGCGTCGTCCAGCGCGATGCCGGGAATCGCGAGGTACCGATAGACATCTTCGGGCCAATAGCCTGCGGTTAGACCGACCGCACCTTTAGACACGCGCTCTCCCTCCGTTGTCCTCGTCGATGACGGCGACTCCCTTCCATCGCTCCGGCAGCTCCTCGGTCCACTCTATCCTAGCCTCCAGGCCAAGCGTCTCTTTAATTTGCGCTTTCAGTTGGTTTTCCAAGATTTCAAGCGCGCCGCCACCCATTGGCTGCTGCACTTTGAGCTTGAGAACCTCTGCTGCCCTTCGGCCGCGCAGGAGCGCAAACGGGATGTGAATCAACTCCGGCACTTTGTCCAAGCACAGCCTTACATCGTAGGGAAAAATTTCCTTTCTGGCAACCTCGACAGCGTTCGCCCGCCGGTCGTAGACCTCGAGCAGCGGCCACGTCTTGCCGCATGGGCAGAGGCCGGGCAGGATTTCGCCCAGGTCTTCGGTGTCGTAGCGGATGTAAACCGACCCATGGGGGATCAGCGAAGTGACGATGACGTTGCCTCTTTTTCCTGCCGCAAGCGGGGCTCCGCTCCCGGGGTCGATGATTTCAACATAACAGCAGTCTATGAAGATGTGGTGACCGCGGTGGTGCGAGCACTCCATGGCCGTGAGACCCTCGGGATTTCCCAACCCTTCGAACAGGTCCTTTACCCCGAGATCTTCTCTGAGCTTCGCGCGCGAGAGCGGCGTCATCGGCGCGCCCACCACGAGAACATTTTGGACGCTCTGGAAGGCGTCGGCAGGGCGAAGGTTCCGTCTGCGGCACTCGGCGAGGAGCGCATATAACATGGGGAGAAAGATAGAGACAAAATCCGGCTTGACCTCGGTGATCGCGGCCAAAAAGCTGCCTGCATGTCTGGGCAGGAACGTCCCCCACGGCACCACGCACGTAACCCCCAGGCGATGGATAACGCGAGTCTCTTGAACCGCGAGGCTGTGCCAGGCGGGGGCGGCCATGAGCATCCGCATTCCCGGTCTGAGACCCGCCCACCAGTAAGCGCGCGCGAGCGAATTGCCGCGAATCTCTGCCCAGCGGCGCGGTAAGTACAGGAACGACGTGCCCAGGGTCCCCGAGGTCATGCATAGGACGCCCATGTCCGTGCCCGCTCCGCTTTCCATGCCCGTGCGAAAGCTCTTTTTTTCCCTGATGGCATCGAGCACATCCCTTTTGGTGAACGTGGGCAGGCGCGCGAAATCCTCGAAGTTGCGAACGGCATCGGCTTCAATCTTCGCCTTATCGTATCGCTCGCGATAAAAGGAAAGGCCTCGATGGGCGTGCTTAAGCACCCGCCGGAGCTTATGCAACTGGTCGCGCCGTAGCTTCGCTACAGGCCAGGTATCCATGGCATCCGGATAGGACCGATCCAGCTCCGGCTTCACGTTGCGATCCTTAAGTCTTTCGGCCCTCGGGGGCACCCCGCAGGTTCGAGCGTTGCCTTCACCTGGCTAACGTATCGAATAGCGGGGCAGGATTTTGCGAACCAGTTAGTGATCACGAGCGGGGCAGGATTTCGCTTTCCGCCCTCCTCGCTGCCGCCTGCGGGCGCCTCGACGAGAAAGAGGTCTTGCCAACTGTGGAGCAAGCGGCAGCGCGGGCACTCGACCGCGAGAAACATCGCCGCATCGACCCTGAGCATCCGGTAGATGGGCACGGCCAACCTTTTCTCGTAAGCCACCCGCTCCGCCGTCGACAGCACCGCCTCGTTTTCGGCCGTAACGAGGGCATCGATGTAATCGGATAGGCTGAGCGAGTCCTTCTCGACTTCGAGAGCGAAGGGGTGGAGGCAATCGCTGCGGAGAAAGAGGATGCGGGGTCTCACGTATTTTATGATCTCCACAGCCCTCTGGCTCATGTTGGCCTCGCCGTCATTGCATGTGACCAGGCAACCCAAGGCGTCAGCGGCGCCCCGTCGCAAATAAGGAGTGAAGGCAGAGGAGGCGAGGTAGGAAACCGGGCTCGTGCCATAATCGAAAATGCCGACCCGATCCCCGCTGCCCAGTCCCACCAAAGACCAGCACCGCCTGAGCGCCTCTGCGTAGCCCTTTAGCTCATCCGGGCCGAGGCCGACGTAAAGGCTTGTCTCCGTGCCGTACTCCAACTGGAACACGACGAGGGGGGCGTGGTCTGTGGCCCAGCGCGACGAATAGGGGTCGCCGGTCACGAGCTTTTCGGCGATTAGCTCCTCGAGGGTCGTGGTCGGCGTTTCGCGCACGAAGGCTTTAAGGCTTGAGCTTGCGTCGTCCCGAAGCACGTCGAATTTCCGCTGATAGAGGGGAGCGGCCGAGGCCTGCCGGATCAACCGTCTGAGCTTTCGCATCCGTTCTCTTAAAAGAGTCCGCCGAAGGCGATGGACGCGCCAGCGATGAGCGCCAGCGTGGCGGTGATGAGGTTTGCCAACTGGAACCGATCCAGCCATGTGGAGGCGTACATCTGATCGGCTCGCCGCTTCTCCACGTCGGCGAGCGTGGGATTCGAGCTCACGCTCAACTTTTTCATGAGCTTCGGCCTCAGGGCGAACGTCATGATCGAGGAGCTGACGACCGTGATGAACCAGAAAAAGATCATTAGCGCGAGAGAGCGCCCGGGACCGTGCATATAGAGATCCAGCGAAATCAGCAGCCCCAGACGCCCGGTATAGTAAAGGCGCAGCAGTCCGCTCAAAAAAAGCAGCGTCAGCGCGGTCCACCCGGTGTAGGTGAAAAGGTTGCCGACTCTCTGCGCCACTACAACCGCATGGGCCGGGGGAATCAGCCGGAGCGCCGGCCGCAGAAGGATGTAGTTGAATATCACCGAACCAACTAATGTCGCGGCGGCAAGGTCGTGGATCAGCCTTAAAAGGAGCAGCAACGTAAGCACTGATAGAATTGAGCCTCGCTTTCAAAGAGCGGGCCAAAGTCCGCGCACAGGGAAAAACAAACGAATTTCCCGCCCATCGACCTACCATCTAGCGAGTTTGCTCCCCTGCGTCAAGGCGCTTTGCAAGCTACGCTATCTCATTTTTTTTCCTATGAGTAGGAAAATATGGACTCCGTTTTCCAACTTTTAGTAAGGCTCGACCTGCTTGCGGGTTGAGGTGTTTGGAGAAGCGGGAGACCAGGGCTGCCATCGGCGCAGCGGAAAGCGGCGTCCGCCGTGGTACGGAAATTGCGATTCGATGCCGTGAGAACAGGGTAGCCAGAGGTTTTGCGAATGAGAAAACTGTCTAGAGAAGAATTTCTTACTTGGTTAGCATGGAGCAGTGCGGGTCTTCCCGCCGCTCTGTTGGGGATCGGCTCGTTCCGGTTTCTGGTTCCCAATCTCGTCTTCGGCCCGCCCACCATGTTCAAGGTCGGCAAGCCTCGGGACTTCCCCCTGGGGAGCCAAACCTTTCTCCCCGAAAGCCGCTTGTTCATCGCGTCGACCGAGAAGGGAATGATGGCTATGTCGGCCGTGTGCACGCACCTCGGCTGTACAGTGGCGCGAGTCGAGTGGGGCTTTCAGTGTCCCTGTCACGGCAGCAAATTCGATTCCAGCGGCCGGGTGCTGGCCGGGCCGGCGCCGCAGCCGTTGCCATGGTTCAAGATCCTTCAGGACCCTGACGGCCAACTGATCGTGGACACCTGGCGCCCGGTCCCGAGACAAACGTTCCTTAAGCTCACCTGAGCGAGCGCTGGTGGCATGCAGGAAAAACTTTCTCCTCATCTCGCAATAGCGATCCTGATTTTTTCCATCGGTTGCGCGTCGCCCGGTTCGGGGGTCTCCGACCCCACGCCGGCGACGGAAAGCGGCGCTGCGCTCACGACCCCGAACGACTCCGGCGAGCAAATCCTTTCTATCGCCGGGGCCTTAGCGGAGAGTTTCGCGGCGCCGCTGCCACAGAGGGGAATGCTTGCGGTCGTGGTCCGCTGGGGGGAAGCGACCTTCGGCGTCGTCGACGGTTCCGGGAAGTCCCTGGTTCCGCTCATGACGAAAGCGACAGGCGAACTCTTCGTTTCTTCAGCGCGCAGCCGTCTGGCCTATTTGGTTCGGGATGGACCCAATCCGGAAAGGAACTATATCGAGATCTTGGATTTGACCGGAAGAAAAGGGCTGCGGCTTAAGCCGGCCAAGGACTACGCTATTTTAGGATTCACCTTGAGTCCGGCCGCAGACCGGCTCAGCTACGCTGTGATGAATCTCAGAAAAAGCCGCAGCACCCACGCCACGTGGCGTGTAGGCGCCATCGATTTGGTGAAACATGAAGGACAGATAAGCCTGAAGTCGAATCCTACCGACATTCCGGAAGAGGGAATCCCCGTGCCCTTCGGGTGGTCCGGCCACAGCGGGCAAATTTATCTCCAGGGATGGATGCCTTTTCGCGGCATGATGAAGCAGGGCATTTGGGCGATGGATCCCGACGGGTCAAAGTTACGAAAAATCCTGCCCGAACCCGCGTACGCGAGCGTTCCTCGCCTTTCGCCCGACGGCGCCTTTCTGGCCTATCTGGTTACGGACCTTGAAAGCTTGCCCAAAGACTACGTTGCCGCGCCGGGTTCGCCCCCGGGCAACGTTGTGGAGGTCATGGACTTGGCGACCCAAGAAAAAAGCGTGTGGGCGCGGAGTACCGGGGGCGCCTTCGGTCTTTTTTCCTGGTCCGCCACGGGGGACGGCATTCTCGCGAGCGAGCGGGTCTGGTCGGAAGGGCGCTTTCGTGACGTGAGCGTGCGTAAAATTAACCGCAAGGCTTCCGTGAAAATTGCCGAGCTTAGTCCGTCCGACTCCGGTGCCAGGATCGGATCCATCCTGGAGTGCAACGACGGCTCGCCATTTTGGGTCGTGCAAGATCACGGGCGGGCAACGCTTCGCGGCGCGCGGGGCTCCGTTGGGGCCGCCCTCTTTGCCGTCCCGGAGGGCCAAATCCATCTCATCCGGTGTCTGGACCGATGAAGGGCATCGCCGACATACGCGCGAAGATCTCCCGAGCGAACGAGCTCATGGGTCGAGAGCTGCCTCGACGCTTCTATCGCTCGGTCTTTCGCGGGAACTATCCCGGTACGGTGAGGCAGCAGCTCGCCGTGGTGGTCAACAACCTCATTCTGCATGTCCATCCGACCCGGGTGTATCAGCGCAGCATCAAAGCCAAGACCACGTTCGGCCTCGGGCTGATTTGCTTCTACCTCTTTATCATCGAGTGGATCACCGGCGTCTTCCTCATGTTTTACTACGAGCCGTCCACGGGTGCCGCTTACGGCCGGATCCTGGATCTTCACTACACGATCACCTTTGGCCGGGTGATGCGCAACCTCCACCGCTGGGCGGCCGAGGCGATGGTGGTCGCAGTCGTTTTGCATATGTGCCGCGTTTTTTATACCGGCGCCTATAAACCGCCGCGGGAGTTTAATTGGGTCTTGGGGGTGGTCCTGCTCCTGCTGACCCTGGCCCTGAGCTTTACCGGTTATCTGCTCCCGTGGGATCAGCTCTCTTTCTGGGCGGTCACGGTGGGGACGAACATCGTCAGTTACGCGCCGGTCCTGGGCCTCAAGCTCCGCTTCCTGCTTCTCGGCGGCGATACCGTCGGAAGCGATGCGCTGCTTCGCTTTTATACTCTACACGTCATCGCCATTCCCGCGCTCGCCGCGCTCATCATCAATTACCACATCTGGCGCGTCATCAAGGATGGCGGTCTTGCTCACCCGCAGGCGTCCGAGGAAAAGGCTCCCCAGCTTCAGCGCACCGAAGGCGTCATCCTGACATTTCCCCGGGTCGTTTACATCGAGCTTCTGGTCTTTGTCGTGTTGATGGTCGGCCTGCTGGCTGCCTCACTTCTCTTCGACGCTCCCCTCGAGGAAGAGGCAAATCCTCTTCGGCCCAGCAATCCGTCCAAAGCCCCGTGGTATTTTCTCGGCCTTCAGGAGTTAGTCAGTTACTCCGCCTTTTGGGGCGGCGTTATGGTGCCGACGGTCCTGACGGCGTTTTTACTGCTCCTACCTTATGCGGATCGAAGGCCGGACGGCGTGGGCGTGTGGTTTGCCCGGGAGCGGACGGGGATGATCGTTCTTTGGACGGTTATCCTGATCGGGATCATAGTGACGACGGTGATCGGCGTCTACCTTCGTGGTCCCAATTGGAATTTTTACTGGCCCTGGCAGGGCTGGCCGGGCCCCCACTGACGAGCGGATGGATTAGTCGCGATGGAGAAATGGCTCGGTTGGTTGAGCTTGATCCTGACCCTCACTTTGGGGTGGACGGTTTGGGATGCCTCGAGGCCGGAGTGGGAGCAGTACCAAAAGGCCTATTACCGGGTGGCCCTCAGCCGCGCTGAGAACGAGGCACAGCGCGAATGGGCGCGGAGCCAGCGCGTAGAGATCCGGCAACTGCAACTCAAGGAGCGCGACACGGTGGAGCGCTGCGTGACTTGTCACGCGGCCTATGACAACCCGATGTTTCGGAGCTACCGTGAGCCGCTGCGCGCCCATTCTTCTCTCGTGGAAAGCCACCCGCCGAAGCGCTTTGGCTGCACTGCCTGCCACGGCGGCGAGGGAAGGGCGGTCACGACGCTGGAAGCCCATGGCGAGGGGGCGATCCTGGCAAAGCCGCCGTTAAAGGGCGAGTACGCGCAGGCAGCGTGTTACAACTGTCACGGACTGAGCACCTTGCCGCCGCAGGCCACCGCCGCGGTCGTACGGGGACAGCACCTGGTGAACCGCTACTTCTGCCTCGCGTGCCACAGGATCAACGGGGAGGGGGGCGAAGAGGGCCCGGACTTGAGCGCGGCGGGAAGCGACCGTAGCTGGCTGTGGCTGTACGCCCACACCGCGAGACCTCAAGGCGTGCTCGGGGGCTCGACGATGCCGATCTTTTCCTTGACGCGTGACGAGATCAGAGATGTCACGGTTTATCTGATGACGCTCCTGAACAGCAGGGATCAACTGAAAAATCTGCCGCTGCGGGCGAGGCGCGCTGCCAAGGACTACGTGGCGGAAAAACCGGTGGAGGGAGCGACTGGGGACAAGCCCGATTCCCGCGACATCGGGGATGGAATCGATTTCAAGTACGGTGGACGAGATCTTTTTCAAGGAGCTGGCTGTAGCTTGTGTCACATGATCGGCATCACGGGAGGTGAGGTTGGCCCGGCGTTGACCCACATTGCCCGAAAGCGAGACGCTAAGGATTTGGAGCGCCTATTGAAGGACCCGGAGCAAGTTCTTCCGGGGGGCAAGATGCCCCAGCTCTATCTAAACGAACGCCAGATACGGGCGCTGGTTGGCTATTTGAGCACGCTGAGTTAGAGGCAAAAAATGAGGTCGCTGTTTTTTCTTCTCGTCGCTGCGCTCAGCGTTGTCGCTGGCTGCCTTGCGCCGCCAAGGGTTCCCGGTGATGCGCCGCTTACCCGTCTCGAAGAGCAGGGTTGGAAAATATTTTCGCGCGAGCCCTGCTTCTCTGCCTGTCACGCAACTTCCGTCGCGGTGACTTTACCGGGCAGTTTAGACGGGTTTGTTCCCGATCTGCGCAAGACTGCCAGACGAACTTCGGACTGGTACCTGGCCTACTTGGTCAATCCCCGCGCGGTCCTCCCTTATAGCCCGATGCCTTCGTTCGGATACCTGTCCAGGGACGAGATGAAGGCTCTGGCCGCGTTTCTGCAGCGTCTGAACCGCGATGTGCCCGCGCCCAAGCTGAGACCGGTCAGGCCCGAGGAGATCCCCCGCACCGCCAAGGATTTCGCGTCCTATAGGGCGGGGCGGAAGGTTTTCAGTACGTACTGCGCAGGTTGCCACGGCGAATCGGGGAGCGGAGGAGGAGAGGTGGGTCATCTTCTCTCTCCGGAGCCACGGGATTTTACCGATGCCATCTGGATGAGCAAGCAGACAGAAAGCTATCTCTTTTCTGTCATCGCCGACGGTAAGGCCAATACAGCGATGCCCGGATTCGGCGACATCCTGACACCCATGCAGAGGGCGCTCGTGCTGCGATATATCGAATACTTTGCGGACCCGGTTGCTAGAGAGCGCATGGAGCTCGGGTTCGTCGCCCCATAGGCCACACTCTTTTTACGACCTCTCACGCGGCAGTTCGCGTCTTCACGTAAAAGACCGACGGGTCCACCTTGAGATCCTCTCTCAGCGGCTTCGCTTCTGTGCTGGAGACCAGTTGGGCCAGTTCACTCTCCCGCTCGTGAAGGTCGCCAAAAACCATCGCCTTGGAGGGGCAGGCCTGGACGCACGCGGGTTGTAAGCCCGCCGTGATTCTCGGATGGCAGAAGTGGCATTTCTCCACGGCGCCGTGGCGGTGCGACTCATAGGCGTCCCTTTCATGGGGGGTCAGGTATTCGTGGAAGTAGGCGTCTTTGCCCTTGTTGACCGCCAGGACTCCGAACGGACAGGCGGCGACGCATGGTTTTACGTCGCCGCAGCTACATAGCTCGTCGTCAATTAAGACGACGCCGCCTTCAGCGATGGAGATCGCGCCCAGGGGGCATGCCTCCGCACAGGGCATCTCGCCGCACTGCGCGCACAGCATTGGAGTGAAGGTTTTAGCTACGTGGGGGTACGCTCCCTGCTCTTTTTCCTCGATGCGGATCCAGAAGGTGCCTGGAAGCGTAGAGTTCTCCGACTTGCACGCGATCGCGCACGCGAAGCAGCCGGTGCAGCGGCCCAGATCTATGGCCAAACCATAGCGAGACATCGTTCTTACTCCTTCCTCACCCGGCATGGATAGGAGGCCATGCCGATGGTCCCGCTCAGGGGGTCGGTGAATGAATCGTCGTAGAGATTGTTCACGTTGGCGGAGCCGTCTAACGTCCCGTGGCCCTTCAAGCCGAGGGACTCGCAGCTCTGCCACCACCCGTAGGGGATGTAGACCACCTCTGGGGGCACCGATTCGGTGAGCAGAGCCTTGAGGCGTATGAAGCCCTGGACGGTTCCGTCCCGCTTCGGGGTTTCCACGAGGAGCTGTTCCCCCTCGTGGATGTCGAGCTTCGATGCGGTTCTTCGATTGATCCAGATCAGAGGCTCTTCCTGGCACTCTCTCAACCACGGCACGGCCCTCATCTGGCCGTGGAGCCAATACATGGGCTTAAATCCACTGCTGAGGATCAGAGGGAACTCTCGAAATAGCTCCGGCGTGCTGACGGGTCCGGGTTCGGGCTCCCGCCAGTAAGGGAGAGGATCGTAACCGAGGCTTTTCAGCTTCTCCGAGTAGATCTCGAGCCTTCCGGTCGGGGTGGCGAACCCCTTTGGTTTGCCGGTTTTCTGGTCAATGGCGGCGTATATTTTGTGGCGCGGCTGCGGTGGCTCAAAGCGGACGCCCTTCGGCAAAGCGGCCAGCTCCGCGACGGTTAGTTTGAAAGGCTCGAGCATCTGATCAAATGCCTTCTGGGGGCTGCCATCCCAGAACTGCTTTGCGTAACCCAATCTCTTGGCCAGCTCGAAAACGATCTTCAAGTCCGGCCAGGATTCATGCTGGGGTTTTACGATCGGTTGGCGGTACATCAGATATGGTGGATTGAAGTTGACAAACTCAGACTCCCAAGCCGTGGCACAGGGCAGCACAATATCGGCCATCGCCATGGCCGGGATTTCCCACATATCCCCCACGGCCAGGAACTCCAATTGGCTGAGCGCCTCCATCATCCTTTTAGAGTTCGGGTTCGAGGTGGCCAGCCCTGAGGCGAGAGAGAGCATTCCCCTGATCGGGTAGGGCCTTTCGGTAAGGATAGCATCAGCCACGAGATTCATCGGCCCGACATATTCCTTGTTGTGGGCCCTGACCTTGAACCCAGCCGCCGTGACCAGACTCTTCTCGACCCAGTCTCGGGGGAGAAACTCGGACCCTTTGACGTCCCTGAAAGACACATCGGACTCGAACGAGAGCCCCCCGGGCACGTCCCAATTCCCGGTCACGACGGAAAGGAGGGTGAGGGCCACGGCCGTATAGTAGCCGTTGGAGCTGCGGTGCAAGCCGTTATACCAGTCCGTGCTTGCGGGCTTGGTTGTGGCATAGAGACGAGCCACGCTACGGATCTCTTCCGCCGCCACCCACGTGACTTCCTGAGCCCACTCGGGGCTGCACGGCTCCACCATCTCGGCAAAAAGCTGCCAGGCCGGCTTACAGCGGATACCGTTTACAGTGTAAGAACCGGTCAACGCGGGCTGAACGTCGGAAGGGAACCAAGGGTCAGCCGGATACGGCTCGCCGCGCTTTGAGTCCCAAACCCGGTAGGGCGCGCCGCCACCGTCGAGAAATTGCCCGTTGTCTTCTCGCACCAAAAAGGGCGCGTTGGTCCAGGAGGTAAGAAAATCGGCATCGTAGAGCCGTTCTTGGATGATGACGTGGTGCAGGGCGAGAAAGAGGGCCAGGTCGGTGCCGGGTCTTAACGCGAGCCAGATGTCGGCTTTGGCCGCAGTAGGCGAGAGAAGAGGATCCACCACGATGAGTTTTGCCCCGCGCCGCTGCGCGTCGAGGATTTTCCGGGCGAGCGGCGGCTTGGTGTGAAGGATGTTGTAGCCCACGAGCAGGATCAAATTGGTCTTCTCATAGTCGATGGCAGGGTGGAGGCCCTTGTTTCCGAGATGAAGCGGGAGGCCCGGGCAGCTACGGCTGTAACAGCAGATGTGTCCGGTGCCGCCGAAGTTCGGACTGCCGTAGAGGCTTCCGAGCCGATTAAAGAACCTGTACCATTCCGCCCCTGACGAGCCATCCGTGGAGCCCTTTTGAAAGAAGAAGGCCTCCGGACCATAGCGCTCCTTTATTTCTTTCATCTTTTCGGCGATCGTATCCAGGGCCTCATCCCAACTAATTCTTACCCAGCCGGGATCGGCATTTCCTTTCGGCCGGGTTCGCCTCATCGGATGCTTGAGGCGCTCTGGATGGTAGATCTCTTGCTTGGCCGAAAGTCCCTTCGGGCACAGGGTCCCGCCGTTGTTGCTGGCCTCGGGATCCCCCTCGACCTTGACGAGATAGCCGTCCTTTACGTGGGCCACTACGCCGCATAAGGCCGCGCAGTGGATGCAGTAGGAGAAGATTTTTTCCGTGCCGTCGTTCATGGCAGGCTCCCTTTTAACCGCCGCCGATGGCGGTCATGGTCAGCAGAATATGGGCCGAGCTTTCGGGCCCGATTTCCGTATCCAGCCCGTTCGCGTAAAGGATGTTTTTACCATCGAGCAGGACGATGGCATTGGCGAGGAGCGTGCCTTCTGCGGTGAACAGGGCATCGCGGAAAGCAGCGCCGTATTTATGAGCGAGGAGATCGAAGAGCTGGCGGACCGTGGCTCGCGGCGGCAAGGTCAAAACCTCTTCGGCCGCCCCGACGAGGTTTCGGATGAGACCGAAATAGAGAACCTGAACGCTCATGAGATCCCGATTCCCGGAGGGCGTCGGATTAGGCTCCCTCGGGGAGCGCGCTCTCGGCTGCGGCCGATGGGTCTGTGCCATGAGTCGTACCGTCTGTAATCGGACGTCCGCAGCCTCGCTCGCGCTCCCCTCGGTCGCGGACAAACACGTCCGCGGCCTTCCTGCTCGTCCCTCTGGGGCTTCGAAGTGAAACCCCTTCGGGGGCCGAGCCATCAGGCCGCGGCCGATGGGTCTGTGCCATGGGTCGTATCGTTCGTAATCGGACGTCCGCGGCCTTCCTCCTCGTCCCCCTCGGGCTTCGAAGTGAAAACGTACCGGTCGAGGGGGCGAGCCGCGATTTTTATTTTGTTATTGCCCTCGACCGGAGAGGCTCGCTCCCGAGATCCGGTTTGGCTCTCACTCCTGAAGCCTGGTTACTTTGACCCTGACGCACGAATCCAACGCGGCAGACAGGGAATCGATCCGGTCGAGCGAATGGGGAACCAGAGTATTGAAATGGACCCCTCTTCGATAAGAGCGCGTGAGCGCCCGGCTTTTTCTTCCCATGCAGCCGGCGATTGCGGCGACTTCTCGGTGGACGCACTCGCTTAGGAGCGCGCGCCCCTCAACGGCGTATCCTTCGGGCGAGTCCAGCCGTATCCGATCTCCGTTTTGGATTCCCTTTTGCCGTCCCGTATCGGCGTTCAGGATAATGGAGTAAGCATAGGTGTTCTGCTCACTCAGCCCGGCGAGAAGGGCGTTGTGCGAGGTGTAGCTCAAAGCGTGAAACGGCAATTTGAAGTTGACGACGAAAAGGTCATAGCCGGGGCGCGCGGAGTCATAGGCGGGGCAGGGCTTCCACTCCACCAGGGCCCGGTAGTCGCTCGTGTCCCAATCGAGGCCCATGGTCCGGGTTACCCTTTCCACCTCCTGGCCCGCCTCCAGGAAATACTCGAGGTAGATGGGGATGCGTGGCTTCAAAAAGATCCGCGGGTAGGCCTCCCTTACGCTTTTGCGGCCGCTCACGATGAAGCCGTTCTCTTTGAACCACTGAAGCCCCCTGTCGGGGCCGAACCACGACTTCGCCCAGCGGTCCGCAAGCTCCTCCCAGCTATACTTTTCCGTCGCGCTGTACGCGAAGGGCTCCTTGAGATCGAGGACGCCGTTCAGGAGCTGATAGATGTGGCCGAGGAAACCCAACCGATCCGCCAGTTCATAGAGCACCTCCACCCACGGGCGCGCCTGGCCCAGGGGGGAAACGACCGGCTGCCGGATCATCCAGTACCAGTCGCCCTCGCCCGCGGCCATGAACTCGGTCGGCTCGTTGGGAAAAACGTCGAGGCGCTCCAGATAGTGGGCATCGGGCAAGAGGAGATCGGCAAACTGCGCCGTTTCCGTCATCTCGCAGGCAAAGGCGACGACGAACGGGAATTTCTTGATCGCCTCGGCCATCACCTCTGGATTGGCGCAGGTCATGAGCGGATTGCAGCGCGAGAGGATCAGCATCTCGGCGGAATAGGGGAGCTTGAATCTTTCCGGATGGAGCAGTGTCTCGGTGAAGAAAGTGGTTCCGTACGGGGCCACGGGCGCCAGATCGATGAGGTCGAGGCTTTCGGGAGACTTGACCTTCGTGGCGGGGTAAGGCGGTTTTCGCCGCCTGGCAAAGCCCTGCGGGATGAGCAGCCCGTCGGCGGAGGCGGTCGGGGCCCAACGAAGCGGCGGGGTCTCCGAGAGTGGATTGCTTCCCAGGTGCCCGCCCGGGACATCGATGGCTCCGACGATCACGTTCAGAAACTGGATGGCGAGGCCGTTTAGCATCGCGTGTTTGTGCGCGATGGCGCCGCGGTACCAATTGGCGGCGGCGGGGCGGAGCGGGAGCTCTTCGCCGTCAATGGTGACCGTGCTGCCGATGCGCGCTGCCGCGCCGAACTCCCGGGCCAGGCGGCGAATCGTGTCGGCCGGGACGGTGGTCACTTGAGAGACCCGCTCCGGCGTGAATTTTCGGACATGCTCTTTGAACAGCGTAAAGGCCGTCGGAAAGCTCTCTCCATTGACGGCAAATGTCCCCTCCAGCGCCATCCTTGATGCCTCCGGGTGGTCGAAGGGGATCGCCCGGCCGGCCTCCGGGTCCCAGACCAGAGGCTTGTTGCTCTCGGAGTCGCGCAGGTACTTGCCGTCCTTGCGGACGAGGTAGGGACCGTTAGTGAAGCTGCGGAGGAACTCGCGATCATAAATTCCTTCTTCGTTCAGGAGGACGTCGATCATCGCGAGCGCGAGCGCCGCGTCGGTACCGGGACGAATCGGAATCCACTCGTTGGCCTTGGAGCCCGCATGGATTCCGACCGGATCCACAACGACGAGCTTCATGCCGGCTGTCTGTGCATCGGCCATCTTCGCGGCCAAGTCCATGGGGAGATGGTTCACAACCGAGCCGTTCTGCGTGCCGAACAGGATCAGGTACCGGCAGCGCTTCAGGTCCGGCTCGCCGAACCAGGTTCCATGGGTGAGATAAGTCACCGGGTGGAAGCCGTTGCCGCAGAAATAATTGGCCGCCCCGCCCCACTGATTGGGCGTGCCGAAGGCCGAAGCCCAAGCCATCCAAAAGATCCCCGACTGGGCCCGGGTATCGAATGAGGCCAAGACGAGCTTACGCGGGTCGTCGTCGCGGATTTTCTTTAACCTCGTCTCGATGATAGCCAGGGCCTCGTCCCACGAGATGGGCTCCCACTTCGGATCGGCGTCGAATCCTTTAACCGGATTCGTGCGCCGCAAGGGTATTAGCACCCGATGGGGATCGTAAAGCGAGATGTGGCCCGAATTACCCTTGGCGCAGGTCTTCCCGTGATTCTGCGGGCAGTCGGGATTGCCTTCGATCTTGACTGCCACTCCATTGACCCGGTTCACCAGGATGCCGCAGGTGTTCCAGCACATATAGCATGTGGACTTGATCCACACGTCCTCGCGTTGGGAGTCGAGGTGCGGAAGAGTCTCGCCGCTGTGCATGGAAAGGGGTAGGGGCGGTTCGCGAACCGCCCCTACCCCGATAGGGGCAAATTCCGTACCACTTCAAAATAGGCAACGGACAGGCTGCAGGGAGGGGTTTTAGGACTCTTTCGCGCCCGGTTGTCCCAAAAATAGTAAAAAAGTTACGGGCCTTTCGCATTTGAAAGAATGCCAATTGGGCACCATGGCGTGCTTCCTCTTGCTCTCTGTTTGTCTAATCCGTACAATTCTTCCCAATTTACCCCGATCCTCGCTGCCTATGGCTCTGTGCCGTAACAATTCGCTTGCCATCCGCATTTCGATGCGCGCGAGGATCGGGGTTTATGCCCGAAAATCGCGGTTAAACCAGGAGGAAGCTAAAAGTGCTTTATTTCGCTTATGGCTCCAACATGGATTGGGAGCAAATGAAGAGGCGCTGCCCATCGGCAAAGTTTGTCTCGGTGGCGAGGCTGAAAGATCATCGCTTTGCCATCGCCCGCACCTCTTACAGCCGCGGCTGCGGCTCGGCGGGTGTGGTCCCTCAGCCCGGGGGCTGCGTATGGGGCGTCGTATACGACATCGACGAGAGGGAATTCGGTCCTCTGGATGCCGCAGAGGACTATGTGCCCGGCAGAGAGAAAAACAGCTATACCCGGCGAGAGGGCGCGGTTTACGCGGACGGTGACGAGAGCAAATCCTATCTCGTCCAGCTTTACTTCCCGGAGACGGAGAAAAACCCGCCTCTCCCCAACGCGGAGTATAAACGCTTGATCATCGCCGGGGCGACGCATTGGCGTCTTCCAGGGGATTACATCCGGGAGTTGGAAGCGATGGTAGTTTCGGAAGACGGAGCAAATACTTTGCGGTAGTCCTCCCAGGCTTGCAGCCCGGCTCGGATGAAGAACTTATTGCGCAGCCGCTTTTCGTACTTATTGTTCTTCACCCCTACTTCGACCCGAAAGAGCTCGGGACTCCCTTAACCCGCCCCCTGCAGCGCCACGGAAAATTCCGTTTGACACTGTAAACTTAAGGGCACTATAGTTCGCCCGCCTCTTAACTGCTCTTGTCCGGGAGGATGAACCTCGTGATGAGGGGTGGGGCGGACAATCAGGCAAGGGCGAGCTTTGAAAGCCCATCTGTGGTCAAGACCGTCCTTTACCGCTCCAAGATGAATCCTAACCTTAAGAGAAACTTTGTCCTGTTCCCGGGTCCTGGACTGGATCGCGGAGATCACTGCTCACATCCCCAATAAAGGCGAACAACTGGTCCGTTACTATGGCGTCTACAGTAACGCCTGGTCCCCTCTCCACTCGTCTCTAAGGAGTTAAAAAAGCGCTGGTCTTACTTCATCAGAAAGGTCTATGAAACAGATCCTCTCATCTGCCCCAAATGCCAAGGGGAGATGCGCATCATTGCGTTTATTGACCAGCCTGACGTCATTAAAAAAATCCTTAAACACTTAAGTCTATGGGAGGACTCCCATGCTCCACCGGAGAGAACTCCTCCAGGAAAAGAACTTACCTTCGATCCATCCTATAGCCAGATAATTTAAAGGCCTCATACCCCAATCGAGGGGTAGATGTCCAGCCGTATCTTCGGGTCGCGGTTTCAGGCTGGTCTGGAGTTGACATAACACCTGATTGTCGGATATTCTCCCTTCCAAATTGGGGATAAGGGCCAGTCCGTCCCTTCTGCTGTACTCCTTAGAGTCTCGAAAGCGGGCCGGCGAAGGTTGCGGGGGACAATTTTGAGTTCTCTGCCTGTGCCTCGGCAGACAGGTCAGTAGCTTAACCTGAAAAACAAGTTCCTATCATTAGCCGGCGCAATTCACCGCCCCGAAGAAGCATTTGGGGCATCGGGGAGGATACAATGAGCAGTACCGTCAGGATGCTCACGCGCGCGCGTTCCATTTGTGTTGCGGTCGCCGCATTGGCGTTCGTCACCGCGCTGGCCACGAAGTCCCAGGTGGCGCAGAGCCAGCCATCCTTCGCTCAAGCGTTCTCATTCGCGCTGATCGGCGACCTCGGGTATTACCCGCAACACGAGTCTTGGGTGGACAATGTCTTCGCCGACATCAACAAAGACGCATCGCTGGCATTCGTCGTCCATGTTGGCGATCTTTCAAGACCGGTCCACGCATGCACGGATGAATTGCTGGCACGCCGCCTGGCTCAGTTCAATGCTTCAGTCCATCCCGTCGTATTTACGCCGGGTGACAACGACTGGACCGATTGCCACGAGAAGCAAGGAGTCAAGGACGGCGATCCGCTCGCTCGACTCGCCAAACTGCGCAGCATGTTTTTTCAGGGTGAGCAAAGCCTCGGCAAACGCACCATCCCGCTGGTACGCCAAAGCACGGACCCAGCATTTGCCAAGTTCCGGGAAAACGTCCGATGGGACATGGGCAGTGTTACATTTGTGACATTGCATGTCGTTGGCAGCAACAACAATCTCGGACGTGCGCCGGAAAGCGACCTGGAATACGCCGAACGCGACAAGGCCAACCTAGCCTGGCTTCAGCAGGGTTTCGCGCATGCCAGGGCCAACAATAGCCGCGCGGTCATGATCCTGCAGCAGGCCAACATCTTTCCCAATCCGCCGGCGCCAACCGCAAAGGGGCCGAGCGGCTTCGCCGACACTTTAGCTCTGCTTGTCACTTTTTCCGAGTCGACAACCCGTTCTGGAAAAGGCCACCGCGAGGAACGCCCGGCATTCCTGCGCTTGAAAACTTCAAGCGGGTTGAGACTTTTGGTACACCGGACCACCATTGGGTCCATGCCACCGTCGAGCCGAATGATAACAACGTCTTCACCTTCCGCCCCCGAATCGTCCAGGCAAATGTTGTGAAGCGACAATAGTGCACCGCCTATAGCGCTTGCCCGCGCATGAGTAGTGGCTGCGAGGCCGCCGGCGCCACGCGCTCCCGCATCATGGCGCGGCGCAGGGGCCCGATCCATTCCAGCAGACATGGCCCGAGACCGCGGCGCGCCGGACGCGCTTGCGGCTTTGGTTTTTGTTCTTAGCCCGCATTACAAAGACGACACGATGCAGACCCTGAGGAAGAATCTCCGACTCGCTACCGCAGAGGATGTAGGAGCATCTTACATGCGGTCGGGGTCAGGCGGTCGGGGTCAGGCCTTCTAATGTCGACAATCTTACCTTTTCGGTGATAAGGGCAAGGCATGGCTCGTCGTCCTCGCGTGTTTGCTCCGCGTCTGCTTTATCACGTGATCGCGCGGCATCGAGCGGCGGCGCATGGTTGATGATGAGCTGGATCGGAGAGGAATTTGTTGGTTGAGTGGGCGAGCGGGCCGGTTCGCTGAGCCGTTTTTTTAGTCTTTGCGCGCTGGCTTTGTGAGCGGCCTTTCATCCTCGAAGCGCACTTCGGTCTCGCTTGGGCGGAAAAGGCTTTCGGGGTAGAGCGCCTTGAAATCGCGGATGACCTGCTCGAAGGGGAAATCGGGCCAGGCC